>JAPVWS010000306.1 GCA_027493295.1 Candidatus Versatilivorator vitaminiformans
GCCCTGCTGGAGCGCAAGAAGTGCCTGCGCAAGCTGAAGAAGGACTTTGACATCCCGGACGAGGTTCTGATGAGCCTGCCCTCGGCCGGCGACATACAGGAGCGGGCCGAACGGGCCAAGGCGAAGCTGGCTGCCCGCCAGGAGCGCTCCCAGACCGTCAAGGACAACCGGCCGGCTCCCACCGAAGACGACTGGGGAATTTAGCCTGATGTTGACCACCATGCTCTCCTTTGGCTATCGGATGGTGCGAACCACCGATGCCCGCCTGCTGTGGAAGATCGGCTACAACTTCGGATACAAGGGCATCCGTTCGGTGCAGCGGTTCAAAGCCCGGCTCAAGCAGGGACAGACCTTTCCCCCGTTTCTCTATGTCTCGATCACCAATAGCTGCAACCTGCGCTGCCAGGGATGCTGGGTGGACGTCGACAAGCCCCAGTCGCTGATCAGCTTCGATGACATGGACCGCTTGATCGGAAATGCCAAGCAGCACGGGAACAGCTTTTTCGGGATCCTCGGGGGGGAGCCCTTCCTCCATCCCGACCTCATGGCCATCCTGAAGGCTCACCCCGACTGCTACTTTCAGATCTTCACCAACGGTCATGCCATCACCGACAAGATGGCCTCGGAACTCCGCAGCGCCGGCAACGCCACGCCCCTGGTCAGCGTGGAAGGTACCGAAGCCGTCAGCGACGTGCGCCGCGGGCGCAAGGGCGTCCTGAACCGAACCCTGGCGGGCATCGAGGCCTGCCTGCGTCACCGCCTGATCACAGGAGTCGCCACCAGCGTCTGCCAGAGCAACTTCGACGACCTGGTCCGGGAGTCCTGGATCGACAAGCTCATCGATATGGGAGTTCACTACACCTGGTTCCACACCTATCGACCCGTGGGGCCCATCGCCAATCCCCAACTCGCTCTGACGGCCGATCAGGGACTCCAACTGCGTCGATTCGTTCTGGACATGCGCAACCGCAAGCCGATCGGAATCGTGGATGCCTACTACGACGACCAAGGCCAGGCCCTGTGCCCGGCGGCCACCGGGATCAGCCACCACATCAGCCCCTTTGGCGACGTGGAGCCCTGCCCCGTGATTCAGTTCGCCAACGAGTCCATCCAGGACAACCGGGGGGACCTGTTCAAGACCATGACCGAGTCTCCCTTGCTGGAGGACTTTCGGCGGACGGCCGCCAAGGCTACCCAGGGCTGCATCGTGCTGGAACGGCCCGATCTGCTCAAGCAGGTGGTGGAGCGCAACGGAGCTCAAGACACCACCCTGCGGCAGAGGGCCATGCCGGAACTGGAACGGATGGAATCCAGGCCCAGCCAGTACAATCCCGGGAACGAGCTCCCGGAAGAAAACTGGGCCTATCGCTTCGCCAAGAAACACTGGTTTTTCGGATTTGGAGCCTATACCTGAAGAGGAATAGGCCAGGAGGGAGTCGCCAGCATGATCCGGAAGGTAACGGATGATCTCAAGAGGGTGCCGGATTCCGGAAACGGGGTCCTGCTGACACTTCCGGCCAAGGTACCCAAGCAGGCCTATCGCCCCGCCCAGTCCAATATTCCCGACGACAAGCTGGTCCGGGTCTTTCTGAAGAGGGTCGTGGCCGATCATGTCCGCACTGTGGGCGCGGTGCCCCCGCTGACCATGGATGAGCTGCGGGAACATGCCTCCGCAGTGCTCAGGACGGCCAAGCTGGACAGCAAGTACCGAGACTACGCAGCCATCCTGGTCAGCAACGAGTCCTGGCGGGATACCTTGGCCCAGATCCCCTACAACCGGCGCCTCCTGCTGCTCCCCAAGTGCCTGCGCGTGGAAGAACGCTGTCCAGCGCCCTTCGACGAGTTCGGACTGCTCTGCAAGGAATGCGGGCTCTGCTCGATTCAGGACCTGTCGGTGGAGGCAGAGCGATTGGGCTACGCCGTGCTGGTTGCGGAGGGCTCGGCCATCGTGCGGCAGATGATCGAGACCGGCAAGATCGAAGCCGTAGTAGGGGTCAGTTGCATCAACGTGCTGGAGAAGTGCTTCCCTCACATGGAAGCGGCCGCCGTGCCGGGAATGGCCATTCCGCTGCTGCAGGACGACTGCGTGAACACCACCGTGGACCTGGACTGGGTCTGGGACCTGATTCACCTGACAGCCGACGACAAGACCTATCGCCTCGATCTGGACGGGCTCAAGAGCGAGGTCCAGAGCTGGTTCCACGAGGAGGCGCTGGCGGAGCTGCTGGGCCAACCGGAAGAGGAGACGGCCGCCATCGCCCAGGGCTGGCTGGCCAAGGCCGGAAAGCGCTGGAGACCCTATCTGGCCACCTGCACCTATATGGCCCTGCAGAGCCATCGCCAGGAGGCTGCTCCCCAGGCTTCACCCGAGCTGAAGAAGCTGGCGGTGGCCATTGAATGCTTCCACAAGGCTTCCCTGATCCACGACGACATCGAGGACGGAGACCTGGAGCGCTACGGCAGCCCGGCGTTGCACGCCGAAGTCGGGGTGCCGGTGGCTCTCAACGTGGGAGACTTCCTG
>JAPVWS010000307.1 GCA_027493295.1 Candidatus Versatilivorator vitaminiformans
TCTGTTACCCCCAAGCCCTTTACATGGAGCCTATCAAGGTACTGAAAATCAACTCCTTTTCATCACGCCACCAGCGACCTGGTGAGAAATGCGGGCTAGCACCAGCAGCCAGGAAACTTACGGACGCATTGGCTGCTGCGCCCGCGCTCGACCGGAAGCACCAACAGCATCAGCGCGAGCGCCGATGGCAGACACCTCCTCATGATTCCTTCCCTTCTGTTTTCACGTCCCCCGACTGATGGGGCTTGCGGGCCAGGAAGAAAAACACCGGAGTGAAAAGTCCGGATTTGCCACCTTCGACCATGGCGTCCGCGCCGCGGTTCAAGAGCGTACTGACCGCGCGCGTGCCCTCCGGGACGAGCCGAAACCTCTCCCCGGCCCTCAGTGCCAGATTCGTCAGGGCGCGGCCAATGGGCGTGCGCGGCACACTTCTGAAGCTGAGATCGCGACCCTGAAGGGCGCGGTACCATGGCGTGTCGGGATGCGATTCCGGGGCGAGATCGCGGGCTTCCAGGAGTTCGAATCCGGCGGTGCGCAATGCATCGCAGATCTCCGACGTGAGGGCGATATCCGGTATCCCATTCCCCTTCATGATGCGTTTCTTGATCCGCAGGTGCTCTGCGTTCCGCGGGGAAAACACCTCCGTCAGACAAAAGTCGGAGCCCGCAAAACCAGCCCCCGGGCGCAGGACGCGAAACACCTCCCGGAACGCTGCAGCCATGTCCGGCGCGTGGCACATGGCCTGGATCGTGAAGGCAGCGTCATAGCAGTCGCCTTCCGGGATGTGCATGAAATCCCCATGAATCAGGCGGCACAACGACTGGACATCCTTCGTGTGCACCTTCGCACGCTCGATCTGGTAGGCGTTGATATTGATACCGACGAAGCTGGCCCCGGAATAGCGGGCCAGGTTGCCCATCGGACCTCCTACCCCGCACCCCACGTCGAGCACCTGCATCCCCGGCCTCAGGGACAGCTTATCGGCGAGGAAACGCTGGTGCCTGAGCAGCGACGCCTCGAAGCTCTCGCCCCGGTACCGGGGGGCGAAATGAAACGACCGACCCCAGCCGAAATTATAGAAATCGGTCACCAGATCGTAGTAGTGATTGTTGAGCGACCGATACTGCTGTTTCCTGCCTTCCGAGTCGACATCGTGGAGTTCTTTGTATTGATCGACCACGGACTTCACTTCGTTGGGGGGGAGATCCGCAAGGGAACGAGAGTTCGATCGTCGAGCAACGCACGAGCGGGGGCCCACTGCTCCAAGCCGGTTATCAGGCGCGGCGGGGAAGCGGGTCCGAGGGAAATGCACCGCCGGCGACAATTCCGCAGGATTGGCTTCCAGCGGTGGCGTCCGCAGCGAGGGGGGGGCGGGTGGCGCCAAGTCCAGCTGATTCCGGCGCCGCTGCTCGTAGAGACCGAGTGCCTGAAGAGGAAAGTAATCCCGATACAGGACGTACTCCAGTAGCGCCGTGCGGAAAAAGACACCGGCCATGTCTTGCCTGGGCCACGCCCCATCTGTCTTCTGGGTGTCAATGAGGAACTGGACGCCCCGCGTGATCGCGCTCCAGTTCGAATCGCCAGCGGTGAGGAGCGCGAGCAGAGCCCACGCAGTCTGGATGATCCTGCTTTCCTCGTGCGGAACGTATCGGCCGATCACGCATCCGGTGTGATGTTCGCCCCACCCTCCGTCCGTACGCTGACGGTCCAGCAGCCAGCGGCCGGCGAGACTCAGCGCGGGATCGCCGGGACGGGCGCCCGCGGCAACGAGACCCCTGACGCCGAACATCGTGCCGTAGATGAACTGGATGCCCCACGCGCCGCGCCACGATCCATCGCTTGCCTGGGCGCGCCGAAGCCACTCTTCAGCCCTGGAGATGGCCCTCGTCACCTCTCCATTCGTCGACGGCAGCGCGAATTGCTGCCCGCAGGCGGCGAGCGCCGCGATGCAGGACGCGGTGCACTCGACATAGGAGTGCTCGGTCATCGAGTCGCCGAACATCTCGGCGGGATTCAGCCACTCGAGTCCGATCCTCGAACGCCGCGCCTCGTAGCTGCCGAACCCGCCATCGCGGTTCTGGCCGCGCAACATGAACCCGACCGCATCGTGGATCATCGTTGCGTTCGCTGCCTTGGGGTGGCCAGCGATAATCCCCAGTACGGCTTCCGCCGTGCAGTCGGTGACCGGCCAGCCATGCCGTCCTCCGGGAAAACACCAACCGCCCTTGGGATCGATCCGATAGGCCTCGCGAAACCCCTCGAAGCTGACGCCGATCTGTTGTCGGGACAGGTAAACGGCTCCGTGCTGGACGGCCTCCCGAACCCCGTCTAAACCCGGCACCGTCGCCAGCGCTTGCAGGGAGAGTCCGGTATCCCAAGAGGCGCTTCTCGCTCCGGTGACGCGAGCTCCATCCTCCTCATCCTCCCAGATCCAACCGTCCAGCTGCTCGATCGCCCGACGGCAGTCGGTGTCGTCCGAACCATGCAGCCACAGAGCGAGGATGTTGATCAGACCGCTGACGGGCGAGATGCTCGCATAGTCGGTGGTCCGCAGTTCCCATTTGATGCGTCGGAGGTTCGTTTCCACGCATCGTGCTCGCAGACGTTTGCCGTAGAAACGTTCGAACACCCTTGCGAATCCAAGTCCGGCCCGAAGCCACGGGCTGGGTTGCGCGTAAAGATCTTCGTCTCGCAACCGGTTCCGGCACTCGGAAAAATCGATGTCCGCGAATGGCTGCTTAAACAACTCCTCTCGCAACGAAGCAATCAAGGGCGTAACGGGCACCTGAAACCGCTGCGCGTAAACCACCGCCATTGCCATGTAGATAAGCCGCGTGTGGCAGTACCAGTTGGCGGGATGCAGGGGAATCCAGCGCGGTAGGCTCCACAGCTCCGGCAGAATGGCGTTGACTCCGCGCCAGTCGTAGAGATTGAGGAGCGCCAGCCAGAATTTTCCCCAGCTCGGGATACCAAGGACGTCCTCTTCCCGCAGGAATCGCCGAGCCGACTCTATCAGTGGGTCGTCCCGCTCGACCCCGAGAAGTCTCGCTGCCACATAAACCAGCGTCGTAACAAACAGATGGGGTGCAGAGTGTTCGTGCAGACCCCAGGCGCCCCCTTCGAGACGGGTCCGTTCGAAGTGCAGCAGCACGCGGCGACGGCGGCCGGGCTTGAGCCGCCGTCCAATGAGGTAGTGCAGTAGCACGTACTGCGCGGTGAGCATGGGACACCAGACCATCTCGCCCTCCCAGGCGCCATCCTCACCCTGGAGACTCAGCAGGCGCGCAGTCGCGCGACTCAAGGCCTGACCGGCATCGGGTGCCGCACCTTCCCTTGAGTGAACGAGACAGGCGTCCGGACCCGACGGTATCGAGGCCAGCAACGCACAACCCAGGGAGTCCAGAACCCGCTCGTCCTCTACTCCCTTCTTCTTCGCCTTGCGCAGCTGCCTGGCGCCACGCAAGAGCCACCGGACGCGATTGGAGAGCGCATGAACGGTGACGCGAGCCCGGCGCCAGTCGACTTGGTCGTAGGACCGCAAGATCTCCCGGGTGATGGTCCGCGCCAGTATCTCGGCACCAGCGAGTCTGAGATGGAATGGCGATGTTTCTTCACAGGCGAGTATACGTATGGTCCGATCACGGAATGAGGAGCTTGCCCGCCAATGCCGGTAGACGGAGCGTCTGAGCGCCAAGGATTCGGATCGGTGATCGACAAAGACCTCGTAGAGCTCCATAGCGAGGAGCTCCGGCGCGTAGGTTGCCCGGAACCGCCTCTTCGTGAAGTCCCGAAAGTCCCCTCCCTCGGCCAGCGCGAGCGCATCGCCGAAGCCTAGGGTCATTCCCGACGCGGTCATGGGATGGTAGTGCCCGACCGCATCGCCGATGAGCACTCGATGCGGGTTCCCGTACGTCATGCGCGGCCTGAATTCATTGGCGGCCGTGTCGAACCCTCCCGCCCGCAGCGCCTCGACGAACGCGGGTTGGAGGGCTTCGGGCATCAGGCCGGCATACGCTTCCGAGAGAAAGCCAATCCGGTCCCTGGGGGGCCACTGGTCCAGAGGGACATCCAGCATGATCCGGACGCAGTCCTCTCCTATCTGGTACATGAGGACTGGACCCGGCCCACCGAGGACGACGTACCCATAACCCTCCAGAGGCAAGCTCACCCCTCTCGCCGTGACTCCCACCATCCACGAACACGTTATCCGGCCTGTCGATACGCCCAGCGACCGGCGCACGGTCGAAGCCCGGCCGTCGGCGCCAACAATTCGCTCCGCTATCATGGATTTCTCGGCTCCGTCACGAACAAAGGTAACCCTACCGTTTTCCAACGAACGTACGCGGGCGTTGTGAAGGAAGTCGACGTCCGATTCGTGCTCGACGGCATTACGGAGGGTTGAGACAATCGCCTCATGTTCGCACGACAAACCTTGAGATCCATCTGCATAGGGAAGAACGATCGGGTCGGAGTCGTATTCCGGGAGCACTACGAAGCCCCTACCCCTCGTGCTACGCGGATGCTTTCCGAGTTCTATCCCAAACCCGCGCAAGATCCGCACGGCAGACGGATGCAGCCACTCCCCGGCCAGTCGTCTCGAGGACCTGGGATTCGCTTCCAAGAGTGCCACGCGGGCACCCTTCCGCGCGTGGGCGATGGCGCACAGGCTGCCCACCGGACCCGCGCCCACGATGATTACGTCGTAGTCCCGCGACCGGGTGAAGCTCATCGGAATACGCTCGCTTTCGTGCGGCG
Organism: Candidatus Versatilivorator vitaminiformans; assembly: GCA_027493295.1. GTDB lineage: Bacteria > Acidobacteriota > Terriglobia > Versatilivoradales > Versatilivoraceae > Versatilivorator > Versatilivorator vitaminiformans. The sequence continues at coordinate 4,756 of JAPVWS010000307.1, forward strand.
TTTGTAGCGGATCCGACACGGCGTCTCGGGACCCGTCACCCAGCTGCCGTAGTCCGGGGCGGGGACCGCGCCGTCGGCGCGGAAATCGAAGCGGTCGAGCAGCACACTCCAGATCGCCTTCAGTTGCAGGTAGGCGAAGTGCTTCCCCATACAGCGGTGCTTGCCGCCGCCGAATCCGATCAGTGCATAGTCATGCTGCTTGTCCTCGCTGGCGGGAGGCGCAAAGCGCTCTGGAACGAACCGCTCCGGATCGGCGAACACCTCGGGCAATCGGTGCGAGACCGCGGGCGACACCATGGCGAGGGCGCCGGCTGGAATCGTATGGCCCGTGTATTCCACGGTCCGGAGCACCTTCCGGATCAGCAGGATCAGCGGCGGGTGCAGCCGCTCGTTCTCGCGCACGGCGTACTCCAGCGCCAACTGTTGCTTGAGACCCGTGAGACTCATGGCTTCCGTTTCGCGGTAGACCTCGCGCATCTCGTTTCTTATCAGATCCAGGTATGAGGGTGCCCTCAAGAGCTCCAGACCGGTCCAGGTCGCCAGCACCGCGCTCGTGTGCTGGCCCGCGAACAGAGCCGTGAGTATGATCCCGGAGATCTCGTCGTCGGTCAGCGCGCGGCCATCCTTGTAGCGGGCCGCCATCAGCGTTTGCATGAAATCGTCAGGCCGCGCCCCGGAGCGTCGGCGTTCCGTCATGATGCGGCTGAAGAGCGCGACCACCCTGCGGCGCGCCCGGTCGCGCCTCCGGTGTGCCGGAGTCGGAAGTCTGGGGAAGAAGAACCCGAGCGTGTTGATGCCCTTCTGGAGATCGTGGTAGGCCTCGGCGAAACCCGTGTCCACCTGATCCCGGACTTCCCGCCCCAGCAGGCATCGACTGGCGATTCTGACGGTCAGTTTGTTCATGGCCTGTGGCAGATCGATCGTCCCGGCGTCACCGAGGCCGTTGGCGAATAGACTCGCCTCCTCGAACATGAGGCGAGCGAACCTGCGCATCGCTGATTCGCGCAGCGCCGGATAGAGAAAGCCCAGTTGTTGGTCCATGATCTCCGGGGCGGCGTCGTAGGCCACACCGCGACCGAAAATGGGTACCGTGAACTGATACACGGCTTTGGCGTCGAGTTGGTCCTCGGGAGCCCTGAAGTAGGCGTCGTGCGCCTCAGGCCCCGTGAAGAGGACACAGTCGCGGGGGCCGAGCCGGAAGCGGACGAGTTCACCGTGCTCGCGCCACCCGCGGCCCAGCATTGAGACCGGGTCCTGCAGGAAGTCCCGCAAATGACCGATCAGCGGCCACCCGCCGGCGAGTTCGGGAACGGCTTGTTCGGTTTGAAGAGCCACCTGATTCCTCAATGGATGAACGGCAGTATCGCGAAACGCACCTGATGCGTGTAGCGGCCCCACAACTCCCCGTACTTCGCGCGGCAGCGGCGCTCATCGCGTCTGGAGCGATGCGCCAGCAGGCCCGCCAGCCACGCGGGCAGCAGGTAGGGCACCCACGAGGCAAAGCCGGTCGTGAGCGTGAACGCGAGATAAACGCAGATCTCACCGGAATAGTTCAGATGTCGTCCGATTCCCCAGAAACCGGAGACGAGCAGGCGTCCGTCCAACGATCGGGCAGGTCTTCCCCAGATCTTGGCGTGCGGGTCGCGCTTGAAGCGGTGCTTCTGTTCGTTTGCGCCGCGGAAGAGCCAGAAGCCGAAGGCGAAGAGCAGTACCAGCGCGATTGCCCCGGCGAGAGGCAGCCGCTCAGACGCGTGCACCAGCCACCAGCCGGGCAAGCAGTAGAAGAACGGAACCAGTACGTAGTCACCCCAGATCAACATCCACCCGAAGCGCTCGCTGACCAGGTCCCACGTGTGCGTCATTCCGTACTCGAACTGGAAGTAGTTGAGCACGTACACGAAGGTGAAGATCTGGTAGAGCACCATCGCCAGGCTCAGGCGCCCGTAGGTCTCGTATTGCACGATGGCGAACGATGCGTTGAACAGCGCGAGGCCGATGAGGGACGGGCGGTAGCTGAAGAACTTCAGATCCACCCCGAGCAGAGTGGGATTCGGCTCCGCGCCGAAGAAGAAACCCCGCCAGAATCCCGCCGGTTCATCCGGAGGCCGGGCTCTCCGGGCATACAGCCAGCCGGACACGGCAAACGCGAAGCCGTTCGCCACCACGAAGAGCGCCGCAAAGTGCGTAGGCAGGGCCGAGAGAGAGAACCAGCCGAAGACCTGGGCAGCGCCTGCCGCCGCCATGACGATGAGGAACGAAGCGAGGCCGTTGAGCTTGTAGGTGCGGGACTCCCCCTCCAGGCCCGGCCCCGTGGCCCGGCGTCCGGGCAGAAAGATCGACCCCAGGAAGAGAAGGCCGACGAGCAGCGACAGCATTCCCGCCGCCTCGAGCACGGCGTCGACCGAGAGGCGGGACCAAGCCGCAGCCAGCGGGAAGTTGGAATCAACCACGGGCATTGTTGTTCAGCGCCTCGCGCTCCAAGTGCTCCTGCCACTTGCGCACGGTCACCTTCTGGAACGCACGGACAACGGGATTGAACTCGATGGGCGGGTCGTCCCAATGACGCTCGTACCCCTCCTGCTCCGCTTCGACTGCAACCCGATCCTCGGCCAGCAGCGGCCCGATGAGCACGCGGTTGGCGATCTTCAGAACGGCCGTCATGGCGAAGCGGGGGATGCGAACCGGCAGGAACGGAATCTTCAGCGACTTGAAGTAGAAGAGGAAGAACGCCCGTGTCGTCTGCTCATCGATGGGCAGCACGAAGAGCCAGTGCTTTATCTCGTCATCCGTGTTCGACCACTGGTAGGGGTACTCGTAGCACAGCTCCATGTGGTTCGTGTCCAGACGTTCGTGGTCGACGAATAGCCCAGAGAGGCGGCCGCGTCCGACCCGCGTCTTGTAGGCGAGGTAAACGTTGTCACCCAGTGTCTCGTTGCGGGTGAGGGTGGCCCCCATGAACGGTCGGTATCGGCGGTGCAGGTAGGCGTGTGAGAAGTCGCTTACGTTGTCGATCACCATCGAGTGGTGGGCCGACATCGTGAAGGTCAGCGGTACGCAGGCCCACCGGTCACGTCCCTCAAGTTCGGGGATCTCCGGAATCCGGCGCTCGTCGGCGAGTTCCGGGTCCCCGGGGAACAGCCAGACCAGTCCGTAGCGAACCTTCACGGGATAAGTGCGGATTGAGAGCTTGGGGACACGGTCGCGTCCGAAGAGATCCGGAATCGCGGCCACGCACCCGTTCTCGTCGTACTTCCAGCCGTGGTACGCGCAAACGAGCCGGCAGCCCTCCACCACCCCGAGCGACAGCTTGAGTTGGCGATGCAGACAGCGATTCTCGACGGCGTGAAACGACTCGTCCTCCGCCCGGTACAGGGCGATGGAGTGTTTCCAGAAAACCACCTCGACCACCGTCCCCGGCTTGACCTGGCGTACCTCTTTTACCGCGTACCAGTAGTCCGGATTCATGCCTGAGGCACGCGCGCGCTGGCGCAAGTTGTCGGCCTCCTCGAAGCCGGGTGGGGTACGGGCGGCCGGGCTCACGGCGACCCCCCGTGTGGCGTTGTTCATATGCCTTCGCTCGGAATGGGGGTGTTCAACTCGCTCGCGCCGCTCCGGGTGGGTCGGTTCGCGCGTGGGTTCCTGATCGCGTTGCGGTCGTAATGGAATGCGTAGGCCTCGTGAACCGCGGCGCGAATACTAGTCGGCTGGTAGCCGAGTTCTCGTCTCGCCTTGCGGGTGTCGGCATGACGGCGTTTCTGAAGGAGTCGGATGGCGCCGGGCGTGAACCGCTGGGGGAAGCCCGGGTGAAACCGGCTCAGATATAAGCTCGCCACCTCCGAGAAGCAGAGCATCAGGCGGACCGGAATCTGTCGGCGCGGCCGCGGGATGCCTGATACGTCCTCGTACAGGTCCAAAATATCGGAGATCGTCTTGAACTCGGTGCTGAAGATGTACTTTTCGCCCGAGCGCCCGCGCTGCATGCACAGCACATGCCCTTCGACAATGTCGCGGGCCGCAACGAACTCGAAGCCACCGTCCACGAACGCCCGGAGCTTGCCGTTGGTGTAGTCGCACATGGTCCTTCCCAGACGTGATGGTAAGAAATCGGCGGGACCGACCACCGCACAACACGTTGCAACGACGACATCCTGTCCCGCTGCGGCGGCACGCCAGCACTCGTGCTCGACCAGTGCCTTGCTGCGCTCGTAGGGCATCGTCCGCTCCATGGGATAGAACTGCATCGTCTCATCGCTCGGAGCGGACGGATCATCCAGGTCGTAACCCACCGCGCTGAAGGATCCCGTCACGACCACCCGTCCGGCTTCCACGTCCCGCGCCGCCTGCAGCACGTTGCGGGTGCCGAGGACGTTGCACTCGTACACTTCCCGGCGATGGGCGCGGTCGCCCTCGATGGTTGAGACCTTCGCCGCGCAGTGATAGACGCCCTGACAGCCATCGAGCGCGTTCCGTGTGGCATCAAGATCGCGAATGTCACCGAACGCACGTTCGACCTCAAGGCCGTCCAGGGCTTCGTTGTTGTCCTCGTATCTCAGCATCACGCGGACCCGCGCGCCGTCGTCAAGAAGCCGACGCACGAGATTCGCGCCCACATGCCCGGCCGAGCCGGTTCTGGTCACCGGCTCCGCCGATCGATCAGCCACAGTCCTGGATTCTGTCGTCATGTGAGTGTGAACGATCAGCCGTGCTCGCATTTAGCGGCGATCAAGTGATCGGTGGAGTTCATGATCTCGGATAACGCGGACCAGTCTCGTCCAACGGCAGAGCAGGCCAAAGCCGCGGGCCGGCTCGACCACCGCTTCAAGATGCTGCCCTACCGGCCGCTGCTGGTCGGGGACGAGATCGGCTACCTGCCGGTGACCCAGAGTGGCGCGGTCCTGTTTTTCCAGCTCATCAACCGGCGCTACGGGAACACCTCGACAGAAATATGTTTTTTAGACTTACTAAACTTGGATGATTTAGGTGTGAAGAGTTAAGCAGAATGCATGAATTTATGGTGAAATTCCCCCGGCCCAGGAATTCTTTGGACAGTGAATCGAGATCCTGTACAAGAAGCGACAGGGAAGGAGGGTCACGTTATGTCCAGAGGAAGGAAGGGAGGTGCCGGGGGCGCGGAACTGGAGGCGACCAGCCGCAAGTACGGGGTGACGGCAGCCACACTGACGCGCTGGCGGGAAGCGTCACTTGAGGGAGGCGAGTCGGGGTTGAAGATCCGAGCCACCGACGTGGTGGACGAGGAGCCCAAGACGCTGAAGTCGGCCGTGGCCAACCTGGTGGTGGACAACGAACTGCTGCGGCAACGGACTCGGCAGATGGAGGAAGAAAAGCCTTTTCTACGGTGGAGGTCGAAGCCATGAGCCGGACCCCCACGCCCTCCACCGGAAAGCTCTATGGTCTGGCCCGCGTGGCGGCAGTGAGGGACCCGCCATGCTCGACCTATTATTCCCGGCGTCATCGACGGGCTTACCCCATCGAGTTCCGCAAGCGGGGGCCGCGAACGCCGTGGAGCGATGAGGCGCTTAGTGAGCGGATCCGGGAGCAGATCGCCGCCTCACCGTTTCGTGGGGAAGGTCACCGCAAGGTGTGGGCACGCCTGCGGGTAGCGGGAGTGCGGACCTCCAAGGCCCGGGTGCTGCGCCTGCTGTGGCAGGCCCAGTTGCTGGCGCCCCAGCGGCAAGCTGAGCCTGCGGTGGACAATCCCCATAGCGGAACCATCACCACCGATCGTCCCAACCGGAAGTGGGGCATCGACGCCACGGCAACAATCATCCTCGAGGACGGCCAAGTGACGGTCTTCGCCGCGGTGGATCATTGCACGGCCGAGTGCGTGGGCATTCGTGCCGTCAAGCGCACCACCCGCTTCGAGCCCTTGGAACCCCTTCGCCAGGGCGTCCATGAACACTTCGGAGGGTTTCAGGCCGGCGCCGCCCAGGGGCTTCAACTGCGGCACGATCATGCCTCGCAGTTCATGAGCGACGACTTCCGGAGCGAACTCGCCTTCGTGGGGATCGAGTCTTCGCCGGCATTCGTTCGCGAGCCGGAAGGCAACGGCTGTATTGAACGATTCTTCAGGACGCTCAAGGAGCAACTGCTGTGGACCCGGCACTTCCAGTCCATACCGGAACTGGTTGGGGCCTTGGAGGAGTTTCGCGCTCTCTACAACCGGCACTGGTTGATTGAGCGATTGGGATTCTAGCCTCCGGTTCAGGCAAGACAACGCCGTGCCCTGCAACCGGCGGCTTGAGTATGGTGCGTTTTATCTGTCCGATAAATCGGGGGCGGTACACTAAGCGTTGCCCGGTTCTTCCCCTCAAAAAAAGGGGTCTGGAATATCCAGACCCCTTTCAGGTACGGCACCTTCCTGCCAACCGGCGGATTCAGGCGGTGGCTTTCAGCTTTCTGCCGCCGAGCGCCTTCACCTCGATCTTCTTGGGCAGGGCGGCCGGAGCCAGGGGCGCCGTGATTTCCAGGACCCCGTTGTGGAAGGACGCTTCGATCCTGTCCAGGTCGGTTCCCTTGGGCAAGAGCAGCGTCTGCTCATAGCTGCCGTAAGAGAAGCCCCGCACGTGCCAGTCGTCCTGCTTGACGTCGCCCGGCTCCTTCCGCTCCACCTGCACCGTCAGCCTGCCGTCGACCACCGAGAGATGGACATCCGCGGGATCCACGCCCGGCAGAGCCAGCCGGTAGACGTGGCTTCCGTCCCGCTCGAAGGCGTCGAGTTCGGGACGAAAGGCTCTGAAGCTCGGCAGGAGCCGGATGTCCCGGTTCCAGGCATCGTTGAAGAATCGATCGAACTGCCGATCGAATGAGGGAAAGTCGTTAAACAGCCTTCTTGAAAGTGCTAACATTTGGAACCTCCTGATTTTGGGTTTTGTTACTCCGGTCCTGATTGTGACCTCTCAACTTCGTTTCACTGAATATGTAAGATCGCGGCCTTGGCCTGTCAAAGAGCCGGAGGCATTTATGCAAGGATTTCGGCCAGGTCATCCGGGTCGATGGCCCCGGTTTAGCCGCAAGGCTCCTGAAGCAATCCATTAGGTTGTTCGGGAAATTCCCGGCGGAACACGGAGGAGTGCAATGGTGTGGAGAACGATTCCAGCCCTGGTAGTCGCCTTGATTCTTCTGCAGCAGTCGCAGGCCGGAAACTGGCCGCAATGGAGGGGCCCCACGCTGGACGGCATCAGCCCCGAGAAAGCCTTGCCCGTCTCCTGGGACAGGCAGACCAACATCACCTGGGAGCTGGCATTGCCCGAATTCAGCGGTTCCACCCCCATTGTCTGGGGCGATTCCGTTTTTCTCAACGTGGCTGACGGCACCGACCTCTACCTGTGGTGCGTCGACCGGGATGAGGGCAAGTTGAGGTGGAAGCGAAGCCTGGGCCAGGGAAACGTCAAAATGCGCAAGCAGAACATGTCTTCCCCTTCCCCGGTCACCGACGGCCAATCGATCTTTGTCATGACCGGAACCGGCGTCCTCAAGGGATTCACCCTGGAGGGAGAGCTTCTATGGAGCCGCGACATCCAGCGGGACTACGGAAAGTTCGGACTGAACCACGGCTATGCCTCCTCTCCGCTGCTGCACCAGGGCGACCTCTTCATCCAGGTCCTTCACGGTATGAAGACCGACGATCCCTCCTACGTCCTGCGAGTCGACGGCGACAACGGCAAGACCTTGTGGAAGGTGGAACGGCCCACCGACGCCATCCATGAATCGCCCGATTCCTACACCACTCCGACCCTGGCCCCCACCCCCAAGGGCCTGGAACTGGTGATCACCGGAGGAGACAGCGCCACCGGCCATAACCTGGAAACGGGCCGGGAGCTCTGGCGGGTGAACGGGTTCAATCCCACCAACAACCGTTACTTTCGGGTGGTTGCCTCGCCGGTGGTCGCTGCCGGCCTGGTCTATGTGCCCACCCGGGTGAAGCCGTTGATGGCCCTTCGACCGGGCGGACGCGGTGACGTCAGCCGGAGCCATCGCGTCTGGTCGTTCGAGAACGGCCCCGACGTCCCCACCCCGGTTTCCGACGGCACCTACTTCTACTCCGTCGGCGACAAGGGGATCATGTGGTGCCTGGATGCCAGGAGCGGAAAGCAGATCTGGGGAGGGCAGCGGCTCAGACCGGGAACCTACAGCTCCTCGCCGGTATTGGCCGACGGCAAGATCTACGTGAGCAACGAGGACGGGGTGACGACCGTGGTCGAGGCGGGGCCCGAATTCAAGATCCTGGCCGAAAACCCGCTGGACGACTACTGCCTCAGTTCTCCTGCCATTTCCGACGGCCAGATCTTCATCAGGACGGCCGAGCGCCTGTTCTGCATCGGGAAGCGCCGCCGCTGAAACTCAGCAGCTATCCTCCCAAGGGACCTGGCCTGCCCGGCCGAGGGAAACTGCCGCTACTCCCATCGCTTGGCGTGGGCGACGAAGTCGAAGTCCACGTACTCCTTCCAGCGCTCTATCAATCGCAAGGTGCAGGGTCCCGGCCTGCCGTCTCCGATCGACTGGCCATTGAAACGGGTGACCGGCATCATGCACAGCGAGGTGGAAGTCATGAAGGCCTCGTCGGCGGTGGTTGCGTGGTAGGGCTGGATATCGGTCTCCCTGACGGTCATTCCCAGCCCGCGGGCCAGCTCGATGGTGGTCAGCCGGCTCACCCCCTGCAGGATGTTCCGTTCGCTAGGGGTCAACACCTCTCCTCGATTCACCACGAAGAAATTCCAGCCCGTGCCCTCGGCCAGGTTTCCCTGGTGGTCCAGCATCAGGGGGAGGGCTTCGGGATCGATCAGGCAGGCCTCGGCGTCGGCCAGTGAAAAGTGCAGGCGGCTGCGATACTTGATCTTGGGATCGATGGTCAGCGGGTGCATGTGGCGGGTCGGCGGCGTCACCACGTGCAGTCCCTTGTCGTAGTAGACCGCCTTGGCCTTCAGGCCCGGAGACAGGGGATAGAAATACATCACGAAGGTCGACTCGGTGGGGGGCAGCACCAGCCCCATTCGACCGCGGCTGACCAGGTGCCCCACGCCGCCTTCGTCACCGTCCTCCAGGGTCGGCAGGTTGTCCTCCATAAACTTCTGGGTTACCCGATCCAGTTCCTCCGTCGTCATGCCGAGTGTCATCCTGGCCGCCTTGATGGAGCGGAGCAGGCGGTCGCGGTGTTCCGGCCAGCGAAACAGCTTGTGGTGGAAGGTTCGGGCCGTCTCGATCACGGAATCCCCAATCAGGACCGCGCTGTCGAAAATTGAAATCCTGGCTTCCTCTTCCGGAACCATCTCCCCGTTGACGTAGACTTGCCTCTGCTTCATCTCACCCTCCCATGATTACCTGAATCCATCCGGAGCACTCCTCGAAGAAGGCCGGCGGTCCGGTAGCCCGCCGGCGGCATCCAACGACCGGTATGAAACACTGTCCGCGGTTGACTCGGGTCCTCCGGTCTCCTAACATTCCGCCGTTGGCAGCCCCGAGCCACTAGCAATAGTACGACAGTCCTCCGGCAGTTGCACCATGTCCGGTGCTCACGTCCACAAAAAGTAGGGACGCCTTCAGGAATCCAGAACCGTGCGCATTCTGTTGACCGGCTCCAGCGGTCGAGTGGGCCGCAATCTCCTGCCGGACGGCCTGGCCGCTCGCCACCAGGTCACGGCCTTCGACTGGGCGCCGCCCCCGACCCGGCTGGACAATGTCCGCTACGTAGCCGGCAGCATCCTGGACCGCAAGGATCTTTCCGATGCCATGCAGGGGGCCGAGGCCGTCATCCACCTGGCCGCCATCCCTTACGACATTCCTCCCTTGCACCAGGTGTTCAATATCAATGTGCAGGGAACCTACCATGCGTTGGAGTTGGCGGTCGAGCATGGGGTACGCCACTTTTTGCACGCCTCCAGCCTGATGGCCTACGGCTTCGGCCGCAACGCCGAGGCGCAATACCTGCCCATCGACGAGGACCACCCGGCGGCCTCCCACGACACCTACGGGGTCGGCAAGCTCCTGACCGAGTCCCTTTGCCAGGCCTTCACCGACAAGTTCGGCCTGCGCACCCTCTGCTTTCGCCTGACCCACTTCACGGCATTCCTTCGCCACTACGGAGACCAATTCCCCTACGACGACGACTCGGGAATCCAGGGATTGCACGAGTACATCGAATCCCGGGACCTGGTGGAGTTGCTGGAGGCGGCACTGGCTTCCGAGAAGGTCCTGCACGACGTGTTCCTGGCCTCGGGCCCCGATTCCGGCCACGTCCTGCCCACACCGGAGGTCATCCGGAAGTATCATCCCAAGGCGGAATTGCGCTATCGCAATCTGGAACCGGAGTCCCCCTTCATCTCCATGGAAAAGAGTCGCCGGCTGTTGGGCTTCACCCCCAGCCGCAGTTGGAGAGAATACGGATTGACCGAGGAGGGATTGGTAAACCGACCGTCCTCGTCCGAGTGAACCCGGGGAGCGCCACGAGCTTGCCCGCCAAGACGCCCGGCCTCATCCGGAGTTCCCCGATTCAGCCGCCTTGAAGACGGCCGCCGGTTCCAATACAATGGGGCGACTGACCGTTCCATCGGCGGCCCCTCTCTCTCACTCCACCGCTGTCCCCGATTCGATCATTCAACCATGAGCCGACTCCTGATCGTCTCCAACCGACTGCCTATCACGGTGAAGTCGGAGCAGGGCAAGATCCGGGTAAGCGAATCCATCGGAGGTCTGGCCACCGGTCTTCGCGGCCCTCACCAATCGGGCGAGTCCCTCTGGGTGGGTTGGCCCGGCGAGGTCTCGAGCCACGAGGGCCAGCGGTCCCATCTGGAAAAGGAGCTGGCGGACCTCCGTGCGGTGCCGGTCTATCTCACCCAGAGCGAGATCAACCGTTACTACGAGGCCTTCTCCAATGGCGTGCTCTGGCCTCTTTTCCACTACCAGACAGACCTGATTCAACGGGACGCCTGGCGGCACTGGGAGACCTACCGGGAAGTCAACCGGCACTTCGCCGAAGTTGTCGCCCGGGAATACCGAACCGGCGACCTGGTTTGGGTGCACGACTACCAACTC
>JAPVWS010000308.1 GCA_027493295.1 Candidatus Versatilivorator vitaminiformans
GGGCTGGAAGCCGTGAAGCGCTGGGGACTCGACCGCAAGGACAAGTTTCAGATCTGGCGCTATATCTCTCTGCTGAGCTTCCAGTGGGTCTTCTTCTTCCTCGTGCCCGAGTTCCTGTTTCAATCGGCGGTGAAACACCAGTGGGTCGGAGCGCAGTTGGCCTCCGATCCGACCTTTGCCGATCAGGCCTGGCGCAGCTACGGCATCGTCTACGCCTGGCCCCTGTTCTTTTACACCTTCTTCTACGATCCCCACCAGATCTGGGTGGTCTGGGGAGTCCTCCTGACCTTTGTGCTGATTCCGATCCTCGTGCTCTTCCAGGGCAAGCGCTACTGCTCCTGGATCTGCGGGTGCGGGGGGCTGGCCGAGACCTTTGGCGATCGCTGGCGCCACTTGGCGCCCAAGGGCAAGGCCTCCATTCGCTGGGAGTGGATGAATACGGCCGTGCTGATCGCGGCCGTGGCCGTGACCGTGCTCGTCCTGATCAAGGACGCCTACGGCGTGCTGGCGGCTGAGGCCGACCTGAGCATTCACCTCTACCGGCTCTACGCCGACGTCTGGCTGGTGGGCATCCTGCCCGTGACCCTCTATCCCTTCCTGGGCGGCAAGGTCTGGTGCCGCTACTGGTGCCCGCTGGCCAAGCTGATGCAGATCCAGTCCAAATTCTTTACCCGGCTGCGCTGGAGCCGGTTCAGGATCAAGTCCAACGACAAGTGCATCGGCTGCAACGAATGCTCGCGCAACTGTCAGGTCGGCATCGACGTGATGTCATTCGCTTTGAAGCAGGAGACCATCGACAACCACGAGACCTCTTGCATCGGCTGCGGCATCTGCGTGACGGCCTGTCCCATGGACGTGCTCTCGTTCGGCCCGCTGGTTCAGATCAGCCTGCCGGAAAACGGCGGCCTGCCCCACCATTCCCCACCGGGCACGGGATCCCGGCCGGACACAATGGCCGGCGTCCCCGGAGCCCACGGCTCCCATTAGCAGTCGCTAGCCCGCATTTCTCACCAGTTCGCTGGTAGCATGACGAAAGGTAGTTTATCTTTCAGTACCTTGATTGGCTCCATGTAAAGGGCTTGCAGGTAACAGACGGCGCTGGGCATGCCCTGACTTGTCCTTTTCCCTTCAGCGCGCACATGCTCCCTCGACCGTAGTTACCGCTACGCTCTTCGGTCGCGAGCACGCGCTGAAGGGAAAATTCCTGCGCCATGATCATGCCCCCTGGTGAGATATGCGGGCTAACCCAATTCCCGATAGTCCTTGAGCCTTCCCCGATCGTCCAGCATCACCACCCCGGCATAGCGGTTGCTGATGGACAGCCCGGTCAGGTCCTCCAGTCCGACAACACCCAACACCACCAGCAACATGCGAATGGGGCCCGCGTGCGCCGTGATCAGCAGGCTGCGTCCTGCTGCCTCCGAACGGAGGCGCCGGGCGAAGGCGTCGGCTCGCCATTCCAGCTCCCTGAACCCTTCTCCCCCGGGGTAGGGGCGGTCCCGGCAACGGCGATAGTCCAGATAGGCAAAGGTCTCGCGGACCGGCCGTTGCGTGAACCGGCCATAGTCCAGTTCCCGCAGCAACGAGGAGATATGTATCGGACCGTCGAGTGCCAGGGACTCCCTGATGACCTCCGCAGTCTGCAGGGCTCGCCGCAGATCGCTGGAGTAGATCCGATCGAAACGGTGGTCCTTCAACAAGGCAGCCACCGTCCGGGCGTCTTCCCGACCCTTCGCGGTCAGGCATGAGGGCACCTGTCCGGCCACCAGCTTGCGCAAATTGTGGCTCGACTGGCCGTGGCGGACCAGGCAGATCACAGTGTCAGCCATGCAGTTGCCTCAACCGGTTCAGGTTTTTCCCGTAATGGGTCTCTCCGCCCGGCGTCTCCAGGATCATGGGCGTTTGATCGAAGCGCGGGTCGTTGACCAGGAGCCTGAACCCCTCCGCCCCGATCCGGCCCTCGCCGATATGTTCATGCCGGTCCACCCGGCTCCCCAACTCACGCTTGGAATCGTTCAGGTGAAAGGCCTTCACCCGGCTCAAGCCCAGCACCCGGTCCAGTTCGTCAAGCGTCCGACGGTAGCCGGCTCCGTCCCGCAGGTCGTAGCCGGCGGCAAAAATGTGACAGGTGTCCACGCAGACGCCCACCCGTTCGGATTCCTGCACCAGGGAGAGAATTTCCGCCAACTGCTCGAAGCGGTACCCCAGATGGCTCCCCTGCCCGGCCGTGGTTTCCAGCAGAATACGGGTGCCAGCCTCCCGATTTTGCTCCAGTGTAAGATTCAAGCTATCTGCGACCGCCCGCAGGCCGGCCGACTCCCCGGCCCCCAGGTGGGCTCCGGGATGAACCACCAGGTAATCCAGCCCCAGTCGCCGGCAGCGCTCCAGCTCCTGAGCGAACGCCTCCCGGGAGCGGTCCAGGACAGCGGGCTCCGGACTCCCCAGATTCAACAGGTAGGAGGCGTGGGCCGCCGTCGACCGGATGCCGGACCGGTTCAATTCCCGACGAAACCCTTCCACCTCACTGTCCGTGAGGGGCTTGGCTTTCCATTGCCGTTGATTCCGGGTAAAGATCTGGATTGACTGGCAACCCAGTTCGAGACCATTGCCCGGCGAGTTGTGGACCCCTCCGGCGGTGGATACATGGGCGCCCAGAATCATGGCTTGGGGGCCTCCCGTGATTGCCGTCCCTTGCCGCCCGGTTGGCCGGACACTTGGAGCTGCCTACTTTCTTCCGGCTCCTCCCTCAGTAGACGTTTACGCAGGCTCTCCCCGTCCGACGAACGCAGAAAGTGTTCCGCAAACCCGGATCCGAGCGGGTCCGACACCTCCGGGATGGATCCCAGGTGGTGGGCACCGGTGATGGCAGCGATTCGGTCCGCATTGGTGCGTTCGGCCAGATCGGGGGTCGGGGGAAACCGGTTCAGAAAAAATCCCAGGCATTCCACCCCGCGGCTCCGCAGGCACTCGATAGTCATAACAGTATGGTTGATGGTCCCCAGCCCTGCGCGGGAGACGATCAGCGCCGGAATCCGCAGTCGCTGCGCCAGATCGGCCACCGAGAGCTTGCCGGAAACCGGCGTCAAGGCCCCGCCGGCGCCTTCCACCACCGTCAGGTCGTGCCGGCTGCAGAGTTGTTCATAGCAGTGGCCGATCCGCCCCAGGTCGACGGACACCCCTTCCAGCTCGGCTGCCAGGGCCGGAGCTACCGGGGCTGTGAAGCAGTAGGGGTTGACCCACTCCACCGGATCGGAGCAGCCGGCGGCCTTCACCAGCGCCAGCACGTCCGGAGACACCCGTCCTGCCGCGGCGGACTCCACCGCCCCGCTGGCCACGGGCTTCATGACACCCACATCCAGGCCCTGTCCCCTCAGAAACCGAACCAGGCCGGCCGCTACTACGGTCTTCCCCACCTCGGTATCGGTCCCCGTAACCATCACGCCGCGATATCGGGCCCTGGCCACCATGCTCTCCCCAGCCTCGCAACTCCACCGTCTCAGAATCCGCCCTGGCACCCGATTTCAGTCAGGCAACCCACCAGTTCATCGATCTGGGTTGCCGAGTGGCTGGCCGTCACAGTAATCCGCAAGCGACTGGTTTCCGGCGGAACGGAAGGGGGCCGGATGGCCGCCGCCAGGAACCCCCGATCCAGGAGCTGTCGACTCACCTCCAGCGCACGTTCCTCCGAACCCAACAGCACCGGGAAGATGGAGGTCTGTCCCTGGCCGCCGCCAAGACCATGCTGTGCCAGCCGACTGCGCATCAGCCGCATGTTGCTCCGCAGTCTTTCCCGGACCTCCGACGGAGGGCGAATCAGCTCCAGACCGGCCAGGGCAGCTCCAAGGACGGCCGGCGGCAGGGCGGTCGCAAAGATAAAGGGCCGGCACTTGTTGATCAGGTAGTCCCTCATGGAAGTCGAGCAGGCTACGAATCCGCCGAAGGATCCCAGGGCCTTGCTCAAAGTGCCCATCAGCAACTCGATTTCCTCCGGACGGGCAGCGCCTCTCTCCTGGAAATGCTCCACCAGGCCGCCTCCCCGGGATCCCAAAACCCCGGTGGCATGGGCTTCGTCCAGCATCAACCGGCAGTCGTAACGCCGGCACAAGCTGATCAGACCGGGCAGATCGGCCAGATCTCCCTCCATGCTGAAGACCGAATCGGAGACTACCAGCCGCCGTCCGGCGCCGCTACAGTCCTTCAGCAACTCCTCCAGATGGCCCATGTCGTTGTGCCTGAAGACAACGGTGGAGGCGCTGCTGAGGCGGCAACCGTCCACAATGGAACCGTGATTGAGCGCATCGCTGAAGATGTGGTCTCCGGCTCCGACCAGACTGGAGAGCAGGCCCAGATTGGCGCTGAAGCCGGAAGCAAAGGTCAAGGCCGCCGCCTTGCCTTTCAACTCGGCCAATGCCACTTCCAGTTTTTCATGCAGATCCGAATTGCCGCAGATGAGCCTGGAGCTGCTTGCCGAGGCTCCCGCCCTCGCAATGGCCCGGGTGGAACCCTCCCTGACCGCGGGGTGCTGTGACAAGCCCAGGTAGTCGTTGCTGGAGAAGTTGACCAGGCGGCGGCCCCGATATTCAACCAGCGGACTCTCTTGAGCGAGGATTCTTCTAAGCGAGCGGCGCCGGTCCAGCGACTCCAGCCGGCTCAGCTCCCCTTCCACGAACTGGTTCCAGTCCTGGCTCATTGCAACGCGGCTTCGGGACCTGCAATCACAGTGGCCGCACGGTCGAGCAGCAGCCGGGTTCTGGAGACATCGATCACCTGGTCCACCGTCACCCCATGGATCCGACCCAGCCAGTCCCGCAGGGCGTCGGCACCGGGATCGAACCACTCGGCCTGTGTCAGAGCTGCGGTCAGACCACTGTTGGAGGAGAGGCCGACCATTATCCGATTGAGCAGAAAATTCTTGGCAGCCGTCACCTCTCCCGGGGTCACCTCCCGATCCCGCAGGTCTGCCATTTGCTCTCCAAGGTAGGAAACCACGCTCTCCAGTTCTCCCGGTTTCACGCCCAGTTGGACCATGAACACCCCACCCTCCAGGCTGGCGCCCCCGGCGCTGAAGGGGAAGGAGGCCGGTCCTTCGGACCCGGCCCTGGCACTACCCAGTCGGGCTCCCTGCCCCAGAATTTGCGAGAGCACCAGCATCGGAAAGTAGTCGGGGTGCCGGCGAGAAACCCCTGGCAGCCCGTAGACGAGGGTGCCGTAGGAGCTCCCCCGCAATCGAATGAGGTGCCGACCGGTTCCGAGCCCCGGAGCCACGGCCTCGACCGGTTGAGACACGGGAGCCTCCGACGCCTGCCAGTCTCCAAAATGGTCCCCAATGGCGGACAGCACCTCCTCAACCCCCCGATCGCTGGCCACCGACAGGATCAGCCGATTCGGCCGGTAGAACCTCTGCCGGAAGTCCTCCACGTCAGAGGGCTGCAACACCTCGACCGTCTCCGGACTGCCCTTGAGATTGCGCCCGAACGGATGACCATGGGGATGAATCCTTCGTCGAAAGGCCTGCTCGGCCCGGTGAGCCCCGCTGTCTGCTTCCAGGCGCAGCTCGTTGAGGACCACACCCTGCTCCCGGCGGAAGTCGCTCTCAGAAAAACCGGGACTTTGGACCATTCGAGCCGAGGAGGCCAGTGCCCCGGGGAGATCCTCACCCCTTCCTTGAAGGTGAACCGCCGTCGCCAGGTAGTTTGTCCCGATACCGACGGAGACTCCCGACGATTCGATGGATTCCGCCGGGGATGGAGCTTCGTCGGTGCCGTCCAGCAACAGTTGTCCGCTGAGATGAGCCAGCCCCGCCCTGTCGTCGCCGTCTCTGGCCGCACCGGCCCTGAAGGTCAAGCGCAGGCTGAAGCCTTCCCGAGCCGGGTGACTCGCGACCCGTACCACCATTCCATTGCCCAGCACCTGGCGCTTGGTGGTCCAGGATTCCGGCAGGGGTTGTCCCAACCGGCTCGACGGCAACAAGGGCCCCGGTTCCGCCGAAAGCCCGGTTGGAGCCTCCACTGCCGCTCCGCCGCCAAGACGTCCGGCCACTTGCGCCACCGGAAACATGGCGCCGTGGCCGGGCGGACCCAAAACGGGCCGGGCCGAGCTCAGGTTCGGAGCGACGCTTTTTGGCCTACGCGCCCCGGATATGGGATCGGCGCTGGTGGCGGCGAGCTTTTCGACCCCAATGACCGGGGTTTCGGGCCGAGGAAGGTACCAGCCTACCGTGCGCGCCTCCTTGGAAAAAATCGGCCGGGCCACCCGCTGCAAGTCGGCCCTGGAAACCCCGTCGATCCTCTCTTCCATACGCTGCAGAATCTGGAAGCTGGCGATGGATTCGAAGGTGCCCAGTTGATGAGCCAGCTTGCCGACGGAGTTCCGGTCCAGAAGAAATCTTGTCTTGATCTGCCTCCGGGCCCGGTCCAGGTCGTCATCGGAAAATTCCCCGTTCCTGAGACGTTCCAACTCATGGTCCAGCATCTCCTCGGCCAGTTCGAAATGGGAGCTGTCCGGAAGCGTCACCAACAACTTGTAGAGGTAGGGGTGACGGGTGGCATGGAGGCTGGAGTGGACATGGGTAGCGATCCCGGAATCGACCAGGGCCCGGTACAGACGCGAGGTTCTGGCAGCGCTTTCCTGCAGGGAATCCAGACCGACGCTCCGGTCCTTGGCTCGACACAACATGGCGTCCAGGACCCACAGCCCGTACAGATCGTTCTGGTGGACGCCGGGGGCCCGAAAGGCCATCTGCAGGTAGGGGACACTGCCAGGTCCGGTCAGGCGCAGCCGCCGTTCTCCCCGCTGCTCCGGCTCCGACAGCGGCACCCGGGGCGGGGCCGGCCTCCGGGGAATGACACCGAACCGGCGACGGACCGCTGGCATGGCCCGGTCCACATCGATATCACCGACCAGAACCAGAATGGCGTTGGCGGGCGTGTAATAACGGCGGTAGTGGTCCCAAAGCCGGCTGCCGTTCATCTGCTCCACGTCCGGGACCCATCCCCCGGCAGGCCAGCGGTAGGGGTGCCGCTTCAGGGCCGTAGTCGCCACCTCCCAGTCCAATGCCAGGCGGGAATCATCCTCACGCCGCAACAGCTCGGCAATTACCAGGCCCCGTTCCAGCTCGATCCGTCCGGACTCAAAGCGTTCGTGCCGCAGGCGCCGGGCTGCCAGTTTGAGCAGGTCGTCCAGTTCGCTCTTCACCACCGAAGCAAAGTAGGCGGTCTGGTCCAGAAAGGTGTAACCCTGCAACAGGCCGGCGGCGTGGCGGACAATCCAGGGACGATCAGTTGTGGACGACGGGTTTCCGGAGCTGAGGGTCAGGTGTTCGACGAAATGGGAGATACCGGACGTTCCCAGCCCCGAATCCTGTGAACCCACCCGTAACCAGAGTCCCACCGAGACCACCGGAGAGGAATGATCTTCCTTGAGCAGGACCTTCAGGCCGTTGTCGAGATAGGTCTCCACCACCCCGAAGACCGGCGGCTCGGTCTGCTCCGACGGGGCAGTTTCCGTTGATGGATCCTGGGCTCGGGCAGCCCCCGAAAACCCAAGAGTCCCCAGCAGAAGTACGCCGCAAAGGCATGGCAATGGGCTGGAAGCAGGAGGTGCTGCGAACCGGGCGGCGCCGGCTGGCGCGTTTGCAGCCAACCCCGGGTCGCGTGCAGGGGGCCGGGTCCGGCCCTGAGCCAAGGGAGCCCGCTGAATCGGGTTGCTACTTTCAGGATCCCGTGCGTCGGGTCCGGGCGAGCCGCTGCTGGCTGCGGAGGGCTCTCCTATAAGCCCGCACGGCCCGCTGATGCTGCGCCAAAGTCTCTGAAAAGACATGTCCCCCCCGGTTGTCGCTGACAAAGTAGAGGTAGTTGGTTTTTGCCGGACGGATCGCGGCCTGGAGTGATTTCAGCCCCGGGTTGGCTATGGGGCCGGGAGGCAATCCGGCAATGGTGTAGGTGTTGTAGGGCGAACTGAAATCCAGGTCGGACTGGTAGATCTTGCCTCGAAACCGTCCGTTCAGCTTGGCGGCATAGATCACGGTGGGATCGCACTGAAGCGGGATTCCCCGGCTCAGCCGGTTGTGAAACACCGAAGAAACCAAGGCCCGCTCCGTAGGCATGCCCGTTTCGGTCTCGATCAGCGAAGCCAGGGTTACCACTTGTGGCAGGGTCAACCCACTGGCTTCCATTTCGGGCAGAATGTGAGTCTCGGCCACCTGGCGAAATCGTTGAACCATCTGACGGATCAGATCCCGGGCCGTCGTCTGCCGGTTCCAGCGATAGGTGTCCGGAAACAGGAATCCCTCCAGATTGCCGGCCTTGGGAGCCAAATCGGAAATCAGCTCAACCTCTTCAAGCATTCGGTCGAAGTCCTCGGGCAGAGTCGGACCGCCCCCTCTGAACAATTCCGGAATTTCAAACAGAGAAGAACCTTCCGGGATGGTGAGCTCGCGATAGTGGATCAAACCCCGATTCAAGCGCTCGGCAACCTGTGGAATGGTCAGTGGTTCCCGGAAGAGATATTCTCCCGCCTGGAGAGGCTTCGACCACTTCAAGGTCTTGACGTAGGCCAGGAAAAGGTGGCGATGGCTGATGATGCCTTCCGTTTCCAGTTGCCGGGCGATGTCCGGCGACGGGGTGCCGGGAGCGATCCACAGCAGCTTCTCCGGTTCCGAGTAGTTCTTGAGCGGATGGTACCAGGCAGTGACAAGGGCGCCGGCTCCCGCTCCCACAAGCAGCAGCCCCAATCCTGCCAGGCCCATCAGAATCGCAAGTCGTCTGCCTGTTGTCATGGATCCGGCCGGTTGGGTCCGAACTGCCGCTTCCTGGAATCCAAGCAGCTCTGGTCATCATTCATCATTCAAAACTGCCGGTTCCGAGAGTCGAGGTAGCTCTGAAGCATGATCGCGGCCGCCATCCGGTCGATGGCCCCGCGGCGCTTCTTCCGTCTCACACCGGCTTCAATCAGGGTCTTCTCCGCCGAGAGCGAGGTGAAACGTTCGTCCCACAAGACCACCGGCAGTCCGGTGGCCTCTTTCAGCCGGTCGGCAAAGTCCCGGCTACGTTCCGCCTGCCTTCCCGCCGAGCCGTCCAGATTCAGCGGATTGCCGACCACGAACCGCTCCACCCCGCGCGCCTCGGCCATCTCTGCCAAGTAGGCGAGGTCGCGGTCCCAACCGGACCGCTCCAGGGTGGCGTGACCCTGAGCGATCAGACCGGTCTGGTCACTGAGCGCGATCCCTATCCGGACCTCTCCCACGTCCAGACCCATGCTCCGCATCGAGCGTTACCCTTTCCGTGCTGACCCGGCCCTCATTATATACCGCTCCCTGGCCGGCTCCTCCGCCGCGACAAACGTGTTTCACCGGCCTCCCGTCCCCCCCACGACGGTGCGGATCAAACGAGAGGGAATCAACAGGTCTTCCTGGCCTGTCGGTAACAAGGACCGTATCCCGTGAGTCCCGATTCCCGGATTATTGAACATGGATGTACAGGATGCACAGGATTATAAGGACGGGAGGTTGCTGCGCGAGAGGCTGACTCCAGCGACCATCACGTGAGAATTTCAGGTGGGACTGATCCCCCATTTCGGCAAACGCAGGCTCGAATGCAAGCGCTTGGCCCGAAGCATCACGGATTCCCGGGACTACAAGCCCGCCGTCTCCGGAAAAATCCTGTGCATCCTGTGCATCCATGTGAATAAAAGACCTGCCGGTGCTTGACTATGAAGCGGTTTCCCGCCACCAGGTGGAGGGAGTTGCCTCAAATAAGTGACGCCCCCGCCCTGCCGGGCAGATCATACGAGGAAGAAACTGCCGATCATATTAAAGGCGAACCACGAATGGACACGAATACCGATGGAGCTCCTTTGGTGGGACGCCGTCAGGGCATGAACCCCACCCGGGAGCGCGGGCGGGACGCCCGCACCATTATTGGTACAGCCTCGGCCATCTCCTCCACCCGTCTCGACCGGCAACGGCGCCAGGACTCTGCTTCGGCCGAGCCCATGCCGCTGCCGCCGGCAGGGTGGCCGGGTGCCACATCGCAGGGAAACTGAGCGGCACCGAACGGGAGTGCATGCGGGTGGGACGCCCGCGCTCCCGGGTGGGGCCTTCCGGATGGTGCGGTGGTGGGAC
>JAPVWS010000309.1 GCA_027493295.1 Candidatus Versatilivorator vitaminiformans
CCCTCGACTCTACCCAGAGTTCGCAAAGGAGCGGTGAACGGGGCGGTCGAGGCCTTTAAGGCCGAGTTTATCAACGTTGGTGGCTGGATCGGTAGGCAATGGCCAACGGCAGAGGCTTCTGAGTCTCTCTGAGGACCCGCAGGCGGCATTTCCCCCCGAAAGCAGCGACACCTCTGCCCCCGGGCCCGGGGGCCGTGTCTTCAAGGAGAGGAGTGATGGTCGGGTCAGGACACCTCAGGGCGGCAGGTGAGCCCAGGCCTGGCGGAACTCCCTCTGGTAAGGACAGCCGGAAGCCATGGAGACCTTGATGCGGCGGACCGAGGTGGTAACCTGAGCGCCGATCTTGAGCAGTTTGAGTCAGATGGAACCGACGGTGGCCCGGGCCAGGCAGGTCGATTGCAGCGCTCTGCGGCGCAAGCCTTCCACCAGCACATAGGCGAAAGAGGCCATCAAGAGGCGGAGCTGATTGGCGCGGAAGGTGTAGGTGGAGGTGCGATCAGCAAACAGGTCGAGTTGCTGTTCCTTGATGCGGTTTTCCATCTCTCCGCGAGCACAGTAGATCTGCTCATAGAGGGACTGAGCGGGATAGTCGCGAGCCGACAGGGAGGTGACGACGAAGCGGGGGTTGGGGCCGCGGGGCAGGACCTCGGCTTTGGCCACCACGCGGCGCTTGCGGGACCAGCTCTTTTGGGTGCGATAGGAGAGGTCGGTGAAGAGGCGGACCGGCTGTTGTTGTTGGTTGAAGAGGGCCTGGGCTTGAGCCATCTCGGGGGCGATGGCGTCTTGCAGGCGGGAGTTACGGGCCAAGCCGAACAGATAGTCGACCTGATGCTGCTCACACCACCCCATCAGCTCTTCCCGGGCAAAGCCGGAGTCGGCCCGCAGCAGGATCTTGACCTGAGGCCAGACACGCCGCAGGCGGGAGACGATGCGCTGGACGTGGTTGAGGGCATCGGCGGAGGCATCGATGTTGGCGGGCCTGAGCCTGCCTTGTTTCGGTGCCGGCGTAGAAACAGAGAATCTTCCGTATGGGTATGACGGGATGTCATCGTAGACATCGTAGACAGGACAATGGGACTTGATAAGCCTTACGGTTTCCGGTTCAAATTCAGGGTGGTTCTCGATGTATGTTTTCGCAGATTCATAGATATCGAGCCACCCGTACCACTTTTCCAACTCTCTGTCGGTCGGGAGTTCTTTCTCTCTACCAACCCATTGCTTAAGAGGCCTAAACATTTCCTTATGTGTTCTGCTGCGATCCCGCGTCCAAGGAACCCATCCCAACTTCCAGCTATGATGCAATTCTCATGCAGTGTCCCAAACTGCTTCTTCACGTACTGAGTTACGTCCCTCTCAAACAGCTTCACCCGATCAAAGTGTTTTGGGTCAAACAGTGTGTCCTTCATCAGATGGGGAGACTTTGCTTCCACGAAGAACCGACCCTCTCCTGTAGTTACAAGGAGATCAACCCTTTTTTCGCCAATCTTCGGTTCTTCCTCGATCTGAGGGTAACCTAATGCCTTCAAGAACCGGCAGACGAGCGCCTTGAAGCCATCCCCACGCTGTTGCTTCTTCCTGCTCCTGCGCATCGGCATTTGCCTTCCTCCGTTCTTCAACTGCCTATCAACATCGTACAAATTTTACCAAGAGACTGATCCGCCAGTACCCAGAAACCAGACCGTTAGGGGTGCGGTTTAGAATACGTAAGAAGCTTCTTATCGAGGTGAAAACTACCGCACGGAGGCGGCGATCACGCGGCGGGGTCTTTGTGGTTGAACAGCGCCTGATAGAGATTGTCGATGCGGGAGTGCAGGGCGGCGATGTCGGTGCGCATTTCCTGGCGGAGCGCGTCGAGGCGGGCGTTAAGGGTGCTCGCTGTCGAGTCGATGCGGGAATTAAGGCGATGCTCCATGGCTCCCATGCGAGCATCCAGGCGCCAGAGAAAACCGAGCACTGCAACGCCGGTTCCAATGATGGCCAGAATGATTTGGGTAGTATCGTTCATGCAGGGAGTCTATCACAGTCTAGGTTTTGGAGCGGCCCTTGGGCCGACAGGCAGTCAACGACCAGGCCAACCAGGCCGGGCCGCCAGATGCATCAATAAAATCCCAGGTACTCTAGGTCGTCGGAACCTGAGAAAGTCCAGCATAGGGCATCCTACGGCCTCTTTTTTCAGCGTAAACGGGGCGAAATTTACGCAGGAAGCGATTTTGAGGTGTACGGTACGCTGGAGGTCGCGGAATCGCAGCCTGCCCGTCCAGGATGAGGATTTAGGCGGTATCTGATGAGACAGAGTGAAGCAAAACTGTTGGTCCGATCAGTCTTCTAAGTTCGTCGACTGATAGCCATGAACGTTTCTTGTGGATTATCCGGTGAGGGTGGGGTCCCAATGCGTACAGACCGCTGAACAACTGCTTTAGGGGTAATCCTCAATCTTGAGAGTCTGCCGTTAAGGAAAAGATAGATTCAATAATAATAGGGGCAACTATAGGGGCAACCCAATCCACTTAAAGATCATAGAGTTATATATATCAATGGGTTACAGAAGATGTACAGTAGTTGCCGGGCGTACCACATCCCACGGATAATTTGTTCGCGGTCCGCGGTGAAAAGCAGAGGTTGGCTATTGACCGGAATGCGGTGAGAATGCGACAATTTCTGGGCAGAAAAACCGTACGTTAGAGCATCGGGCGAAAGGATCGAATGGTGGAGCACCAGTGGGTTCAGTGGGTCCCCTTGTTCGGGTTCGGATCGGTTTTGACCATCCTCATTGCGATCGTCGGGGTCGGGATTGGCCTGTGGCGCAATGCCAGCATTGCCCATAGGAACATCAACGATAGGATCAACAGGATGGGATCCCGGCTGGAATTCAAGTTGAGTTCCGAAATTTGTGGGACGCCGCGGTTGCCCCCCTCCGGCTCGGCTGCGGGCTGCGGCCTGGTCGAAGGGACGCCGCGTTTGCCTCGCCGACTCCCCCTCAAGGGGGGAGTGATTCTTGAGGCTTGCATATAACGCTTGAGTATCACTCCCCCCTTGAGGGGGAGTCGCAGAAGCCGAGCCGCAGGCGAAGGCTGATGCGGAGGGGGGCATACGCGACGCCGCAAAGCAGCGTCGAATGGCGACGGCGGGAGCATGGGCAGGTGCAGCATGCGGGCGGGACGCCTGCGCTCCCAGGCAGGACTCCCTCAAATAATCCGGCCAATCGGATCGGCGCCCTCCACCCCCACCAGCTTCTGGTCCAAACCGCTGTAGAAGTAGGTGAGGCGGTCCGGGTCCATGCCCATCTGGTGCAGGATGGTGGCGTGCAGGTGCCGGACGTGGAAGGGATCTTCGACGGCGGCGCTGCCCAGCTCATCGGTCCGGCCCACGCTCACGCCGCCCTTGATGCCGCCACCTGCCAGCCAGACGGTAAAGCCGTAGGCGTTGTGGTCGCGGCCGGTGCCCTTTTCGTATTCGGCGGTGGGCTGGCGGCCGAACTCACCGCCCCAGACCACCAGGGTCTCCTCCAGCAGGCCTCGCTGCTTCAGGTCCTTCAGCAGGCCGGCGATGGGCTTGTCGGTTTCCAGCGCATGCAGGTCGTGGTTGGACTTGAGGTCTCCGTGGGCGTCCCAGTTGGCGTCCCCGTGGTTGCCCCCCGAATAGATCTGAACGAAGCGGACTCCCCGCTCCACCAGTCTCCTGGCCAGCAGGCACTGCCTCCCGAATACTTCCGTCTCCTTGCGGTCCATCCCGTAGAGGGCCAGCGTCCGAGGGTCCTCCCGGGAGAGGTCGACCGCCTCGGGGGCGTGGCGCTGCATCCTGAAGGCCAGCTCGTAGCTGGCGATTCGCGCCGCTAGGTCGGAGTTGTCCCCGCGGGCCCGGAAGTGCTCCCGGTTGTAAGCGCCCAGGCTGTCGAGCATTTCCCGCTGCATTTCGGGGCTGACGCCCTCCGGAGGCGCCAGGTCCAGAATGGGTTTGCCGCGAGAACGCATGACCGTGGCCTGATAGGTGGCCGGCATGTAGCCGCTGCTCCAGTTCTTGGCTCCGCTGATGGGACCGCCCCTCGGGTCGAGCATGACCACGAAGCCCGGCAGATTCTCGTTGGGAGTGCCCAGGCCGTAGTTGATCCAGGAGCCCAGGCAGGGGCTGCCGCTGAGGATTCGCCCCGAGTTCATCATCAGCATGGCCGACCCGTGGATGGGCGAGTCGGCCGTCATGGAGTGAAGGAAGGCGATGTCGTCCACGCAGGCGCCCAGGTGGGGGAACAGGTCGGAAACCCACTTGCCGCACTGTCCGTACTGCTTGAAGTTCCAGCGGGGTTCCACGATTCGCCCGCTCTGCCTGTGGCCGGCGCGGCCGAAGGTCTTGACCTGGACCGTCCTGTTGTCCATCCCCTTCATGGCGGGCTTGTAGTCGAAGGTGTCGATCTGGCTGGGTCCGCCGTACATGAAGAGAAAAATGACCGACTTGGCCCGGGCCGGGAGATGGGAAGGCCTGGACCGCAATGGATTGCGGAAGGAGGTGAGGCCGTCGGCCGCCAGCGTCTGCCGCTGCAGGAACCCGTCGTCCCCCAGGGCGGCCGCCAGGGCGACCCCGGTGAATCCGCCTCCCGACTGCCACAGAAACTCGCGCCGGGTGCGGCCGCAGAAGTTGCCCCCCCGCTTGCGGAATTTCCTGGTTTCCATGGCTTACTCCTCAGCCTGAAAAGAATTGTTGATTTGTGAGCCTCTTGCAAAATTCGGCAGCGGGAGGTTTATCGGGAATGGCCACAAAAGGCACAAAAAAACAGCTTGTGACTCTTGTGCTTTTTGTGGTTAGAAAGCATTTCTCACCAGGTCGCACCCGATATTGAAAAAGGCAGAACCTCAGATTTGACGGCATGATGACCTGCCCCGCTACGAATTTTGCAAATAGCTCTTCTGATTGTTGATTGGGAGTAGGAACCCTAATTGTGCCTCAGATCCACAATTTTCTATAGATTTAATCCAGATAGATAAACTCGTTCAAATTCAGCGCCACCAGGCAGAACAGCTCCAGAGCCTTGTCCTGGCCGGTCCGATGGTCTTGCCGTAGCGACTCCATCAACTCCAGCCCGCGGGTCACCTCCCCGCCGGTCGGCGGCCGCTGCAGCACCCGGTTGAGGGCCACCCGGACCTGGGCGGCCGGGGCGCTCCCACCCTCTTCCCTGACGAAGCCGGCCAGCACCCGGGCCTGGCGGTTCATGAACTCGCCGTTAAGGGTGTGCAGTGCCTGGGTGGGCTGAGTGGTGGAGAAACGCACCGGGCAAGTGGCGTCGGGGTCGGCGCCGTCGAAGGCCGCGATGAGCGGCACGATCAGGGAACGCTTGGTGTGAATGTAGACGCTCCTGCGGGTCAGGTCCTGCGGCGTGGAGTTCCCCCAGTTCTGACCCGGTACCGATTGGCCGGCCAGAACCTCATCGGGAATGACCGGATAGATGCTGGGGCCGGTCATGGTCAGGTTGAGGCTGCCGTTGACCGCCAGCACCGAGTCTCGAATCTCCTCGGCCGCCAGCCGCCGCATGTCGAACCGCCAGAGCAGTCGGTTCTCGGGGTCGCGGGCCAGCGCCTTTTCTCGAGAATTGGACGCCATTCGATAGGCGCTGGACAACAAAATCATCCGGTGGATCGGCTTCAGGCGCCAGCCGCCCTGGACCCATTCCACCGCCAGCCAGTCCAGCAGCTCTGGATGGGTGGGGGCAGCTCCCCGAAAACCGAAGTCGTTGGGCGTCCGCACCAGGCCCCGACCGAAATGGTATTGCCAGACCCGGTTGATCATGACCCGAGCCGTGAGGGGATTGCCGGGACTGGCAATCCAGCGGGCCAGCGCCAGGCGCCGCCCCGAGGTCTTTCCGTTGCCAGGGGCCGGTTCGAGCTGTGGCCGAGGAGGCGAGAGGACCGAAGGGAAGCCCGGCTCCACCCGCTCTCCCCTGCCCCGATAGTTGCCTCGGGCCAGCACGAAGGTTTCCCGGGGCGCGGGACCCACCTCGGTCACGCACAGGGCCTGCAAATCCTGCTTGGCTGCGGCTTTCCTCATCCACTCCAGGCGTTTTCGGTATTCCGCATAGTCCTCGAGCTGGACATCGGTCACCAGCCGCGGCACGCGCCTGGCCAGGATGCCCGCCCGGTTTGCCTCCTCGCGGAAGGCTTCCTTCTCCTCGTCGGTCAGGTCCTCGGCGACCAGCTTCTCGATCTTCTCCAGCTCGCGCAGGAGAGGGGCTGACTGTTGCCGGAATTGCTGCCCTCTCCACCTGGATTCCAGGCGCCTGCGACGTTTCCGCGGTGGGCCGATGTCGCAAAGCGAGGCCTCGGCCACCGTCTCGGGCTTGCGCACGCCGTAGCGCTTCATTCCGTGAAAGAACGCCAGAAAGCGGTAATAGTCGCGCTGGGGAAGCGGGTCCAGCTTGTGGTCGTGGCAGCGGGCGCAGTTGAGCGTCAGGCCCAGGAACACCTGGCTGGTGGTGGTGACGACATCGTCCAGATCCTCGTAGAGCTCCTGCACCGGGTCCACCGGCTCGTCCTGCCAGAGACCCAGGCGATAGAAGCCGGTGGCGATGATGTTATCGGGAGCGGCCGGTTCCAGCTCGTCGCCCGCCAACTGCTCCAGGATGAATCGGTCGTAGGGCTTGTCCTCGCTGAAGGCGCGGATGACGTAGTCGCGGTAGCGCCACACCAGCGGCTTGGGACCGTCCCGCTCGTAGCTGTTGGACTCGGCATAGCGGACCAGGTCGAGCCAGTGCCTGGCCCAGCGCTCGCCGTACTGCGGTGAGGCCAGCAGCCGTTCCACCACCCTGGCGAATGCACTCGGGGAGGCGTCGGCCAGGAAGTCCTCCACCTCGTCCGGAGTGGGCGGCAGGCCGGTCAGGTCGTAGTAGGCGCGGCGCAACAGCACCCGCCTGGAGGCCGGTGGAGAGGGTTCCAGCCCGGCGGCTTCCAGCCTGGCCAGCACGAAGGCGTCGACGGGGGTCCGGACCCAGTCCTCCCGCTCCACCGGAGGGATCTCGGGCCGCCGGGGCGGCCGGAAAGACCAGAAATTCCGGCCCTCCTCCACCCGGGGCGATCTGCCGTTCTCCTCGAGCCCCGAGGGGGCCGGCCCCTCTTCCTGTCCGGCAAACTCCGGCTGCTCCCGCTGCTCTTCCGGCCAGGGTGCTCCCAGTTCCACCCACCGGGTCAGCACGGCCACCTGCTCCGGCGGCAAGGGCCCGCCGGGCGGCATCTTGGGACCGGCATACTGGATGGCCCGAATCAGCAGGCTGGAAGCCGGATTCTCCCGATCGACGGCGGGGCCCCGCCGGCCACCCTGCAGAATGGCGTCCCGGCTGGTCAGGCGCAGTCCCGCCTGGACGGTAGGCTGACCGCCGTGGCAGCCGAAGCAGCGGGTCTCCAGGATGGGCCTGACCTGTTGTTGAAAGAAGGCCGCTGGCTCTTCCTGCGGCTGCTCAGCCCGGCTCCACTGGGACCCGGCCGGCACCAGCAGCGCCAGCAGCCCCAAGGCCCGGCAAAGGAGCAAGGTCGGCACGGCGGGTCTCATCGAATTTCCGCTGTATCTTCGGTGGGGATCCTGGGATAGGATACACCTCTCTACCGCAAAAGGAAACCGCCGGGCGGTGGCAGCCGCGGCCGCCAGCCCAGCCCGCAATTCACCCTCGCAGGAGCGGCCATGAACACCCGACGGCGCCCCTTTCATACCAGGCGGCAAGTGTTGACCGCCGGCGCCCTGGGCCTGGCGGGCATGAGCCAGGCCTCCCTCTCCAGCGGCCGGCCCGCCCCGGAGGGAGCTTCCACC
>JAPVWS010000031.1 GCA_027493295.1 Candidatus Versatilivorator vitaminiformans
GGGGGGAAATGGTGAACTTTGGCGTGCACCATCTCCCCTGCCCGGTGGCGCACCAGCGCCAAAAATCGGGGGGTCGCTCCCTCCACTTCCTCCCCCTCCAGGCGCGGCGCACCGGCCGACGCCGGGACACGCCGGGCACCGCCCCGCCACGGTTGTCGCAGCCGACGCTGGGAATCCGTGCCAACACGCGTCCAATGCGGGATTTCGGGCATAGCCTGGACCACAACGGCGAGGGCTTCGCCCTCTGAGAGAGAAGCGTTGCGGTGGTCAATAGCGTGCACCACCTGGTGAGCCACCTTGGTGCGCCACCCCCGCTTTGTAAGGTGGCCACCTCTACGACGCCACGTCCTTGACCCCCGGAGGCGGAAATCGTCGATCATTGCGCGGCCATCGAGTGCGGCTGATTCTTGCTCCGATTCATCCGCGCGTCTGCGGGGAACACGACCATGATCAGTATTCCCCAATGGCTGAAGGCCGACCATCCCCGGGAGGTGATCGAGGCGGCCCTGGTGCATATGGTCCAAAACCGGGTCGAGGTGGCCTATGCTCGCTCGGACCTGTTCGAGCTCCGCGGCGCCTAATGGACGACTGGGCGCGTTACCTCACCCAAGGAACCGCTTGCCCTCACCTAGCCAAAAAAGGACGAGCGCTGATCCAAATCGCTCCAGCTGAGACCGCCACGGCGTTCGACGGTGCCCGCTGGCTTTTGCCGGAGGAGAAGGGAAAGTGGGGCATCTACGCCGTCCGCTTCTACGATGGGTGTGTTTAAGCGGAGAGACCAGCCGGTTTCGGATGTTGCTAAAGCCAGCGGCTCGACTCACTGCGGACCAACAGTTTGCCTAAATCAGTCTCAGCAACTCCCCCCCAACCCGCGAGCTTAGCGGGCCAGGCTGCAAGTTCCCAGACTCCAGCGTACCCTAATACCCCTAAACACTTCCTGGCTGATTTTCGGCCTCTTCCGCGCGAAAAAAGGCTCACATTCCCCCTGTGTTGGCGTTTGTCGGGGTCCGACGACCCGCAGCACTCATTCCACCGGGCTCCAGCACGGCGTCCGCTCGCCGCACCTGAAAACGCTTGGCTCCGGCTGCGGCGCGCTCGGTATCAGTAGCGCGTAGTCGGTCCGGCGAAGGCCGTCGCATCGGACAAAGACGGTCACCTGAGTGTTTTTGGCAGTCGAGCCCGCAACAAGGAAATGGGACACTCCCTCGCATTGCTGCGCCTCGCCGAACATTTCTATTGCCGAGCGTAGAACCAACCTCATATCGGCGGCAGTCAGGTCCACGGCCGCTTCCCGGAATCCCGAACCGCCGACTCTTCCGAGTTCCGTTATCCACGCTGCAAGGTCTAGCCGGTCTGCTCGTTGCAGTCGACTCCGAAAAAGAAACAGGTCTTTTGGCGATGGATCAGTAGCGGATCGCTTATGTGCTTCTGCCTCCACGCCTAACGCCAACTCCCTGAGAAGGCCAGCAACTGGATGCTTGATCGCCGCTGGTTCCCACGGATAACTCGGAGGGATATTCGCCGACTGCCACAGCAGTTCCCTGGAACTGATACCACCCTGGCCGTGTATCGTTTCTATTGGCATCACTCCAGCCACGGCCACAACCACGCCCACAACGATGCCGCAAAATCTTCTAGTGCTCACTGACTTCCCCCGATCGCGTGTCGACGCCTTGCTCGCCCAAACTCCGTTGATTAGCTTGAGGTTCGCCGCCGCACGTTGCTCCTAAGCAAGGTCAAAAATGTTAGCATACGCGGCCTTGACTGAGGGCTTTCAGCCCCTTTATTCCGTTTATTGGGTGGCGTGGGACCGGGCGGCAATGGGGTGAGGGAACGCCAAGGCGTTCCCTTGCTCGGCCGGCAAGCGATACCACCTGGCGGCTTCGCTACAGTCGTGGCGAACGCTGGTCCCTGGAAAAATAATCGGCAACCCTGCGCTGATAGACGGGGTCACCTTGATCGGACTTCTCGCGAACCCACGTCGGAATCTGGCTGTGGGTCACGATGGTTGCGAAGCACACCAGGACCAAGTTGGCCGATTTTCGGCGGTCCTTGGGAAAGAAAACCATGAATCGTGCAGTATATCAGCCGCTCCTCGATAGAGAAAAAAGAAGCCAATATGCATGGAGAAGCTGAATGAAATTATCAGGAGGGCTTGGAATCATCGGGAACATCGGCAACATCGGGTAGAGTTGGAGAATACGGAGAATACGGAGCGAAGATTTTAAGGAAGAACGGCAAAGATTTGTGGTAAAAGCTGGGGAAGAACATATCCGCTGACATGTAGCGGGACAGGAGACAAACCATGGCCTTGGCAAAGAATCAAGACAAACAAAGGCTGCAAAACTTGCTTAAGAAATTGGACCGGGACTTAGGGGAGGCGTCGCGAGAAATGATTTCACCCCTTCCTTGTTCCGAAGACGACCTGATAGACATAACGATCATAATTAAAGAAATGAGGAATTTGAGGCAAAGGGTGCAGGAGGCATTGCGTACCTTCTGAATCCCAGCCGATGTCACACGGAACCGACGCCGTAGATATTCAAGGCCAACAATAAACTCACGGATCGGCAACAGCGTTGGATCATCGGTCGGAGGAAACTGCCTTCAAGCCCCCCACGTTGAGGCCCCGACGACATGTGGTTGGCGATCCCTGGGAAGGTTTCTTCAGTCCCCCAGCCTTCGAGGGGCGCAGACACTTTCGGCGTTGAGCGATCGGCGCTGTCGGAGGATCTAGGAGGGAGGGCTAACTGTGCCCCGCAAGCTTGGGGATGAACCTGGGCAAGGTGTGGCGGCGAACCTCGAGCTAATCAACGGAGATATGAAGAGCGCGACGGCGGGGGTGAATATGAGCAAACGGACGGCAGCTATAAGTACCTGGGCGTTGATGCTGGTCTGCCTCTCGGCCGTGTCGGCGCAGGACTACGCTACCCTTAAGGTACTGGAAGATTACCGCAGGAAGGCGAGTAAGGGCGACATTGAAAAACAGGTTTCGCTCGGCGTGTGGCTCTACCACGGCTTAAACAATGTGCCAGCGAACGAACGCGAGGCTGCCAAGTGGTTTCAAAGGGCAGCTGACCGGGGACACGTTGAGGCTCAATCCTATCTTGGGAAAATGTATGTGGAGGGGCGTGGGGTGCCTAAGAATTACCGGCTGGCCGCCAAGTGGTCGAAGCTCGCCGCGCTCCAGGGCAGTCGGTACGGTCAATACGAGTTGGCAGTGCTGTACAACAATGGATGGGGAGTATCAAAGGACCATGCCGAGGCCGCCAAGTGGTTTCAAAGGGCAGCCTGGCAACGGCATAAGAATGCGCAGTTTTTTCTCGGTGCGTATTACCTCATTGGCAAAGGTGTGCCTCAAGACTTCACTAAAGCCTATGCATGGCTCGGTCAAGCTGCCGCGCAGGGACACAAAGAGGCGGCGAAAAAGCAACGGCTCATCGAAAAGGTGCTGACCGCCGAGCAACTCGGCGTAGCTCAGGACGCGGCGAGTGAGCTTTACAACCGCATTGATGCATCGAAGGGAAAGTGAACATTAAGGTGGTAGGCTGTGCCCTGCCGGCGCGAAGATGGACCCTAATTGAGATTCTCAATGACGCACCCATTGACGTTTCTCCCGCAGATGAAGTCTCCTGCTTCAAGCATCTCGGCACCGGCCCCGAGTTAATCCCGAAGCGCATCTCCGCTAGCCACACCAACTGACGCACGCCGTATTTCCACTTAAGGGTGCCAGTCGCCGTCCAGCAGGACCTGGGCATCTTCGAGTACATAGATCTGGCATGTCCATCCGAAGCCCGCTCCATTGCTGGGACAAGACCCACCCGGCAGCTTCGGGACAAGCTCCGTCAGGCTAACCGGACTGTCGAAGTCTTTGCGGTCGATTGGGACCAGCAACATCTCCACCGCACCCAGCGGGTTCTCCAAGCATGGACAACCCGAGACCCGGGGCCGGTCGAGACAGAAGCGGCGTCCTTAACCCAGGGAGGTGGAAATCGTCGATAGATCCGGCTCCGGCCAAGGCCGCCTCGATCACCTCCCGGGAATAAGCAGTCTTCAGGCCGGGCGACTCCTGTTGCGGCAAGGCTGGGGGTCTTTCCATGGCCCTCCCATACGGTCCACCGGCACCCCATGTCGTCCATAAGTGTCCGAATAATCAGTCACTTGTCCGGAAGCAGGGCCTTGACTCGACCGATCCCGACTCGATACGATTGCTGTTGCTTCCACAGCCTTGGAGGGCAGGAGGTTGTGAAGGGATCTCACCGCCGGGGATCGGGATCCGCATGCGGTCGCGTTCTCGGAAGAGGAG
>JAPVWS010000310.1 GCA_027493295.1 Candidatus Versatilivorator vitaminiformans
TGGACTTGAAGAAGACCGCGCTGGTGAACGACTTCGGCGTGGCCGAGCTTC
The DNA here is from genome assembly GCA_027493295.1 of Candidatus Versatilivorator vitaminiformans. Taxonomy (GTDB): domain Bacteria; phylum Acidobacteriota; class Terriglobia; order Versatilivoradales; family Versatilivoraceae; genus Versatilivorator; species Versatilivorator vitaminiformans. Next base: position 52 of record JAPVWS010000310.1, read on the forward strand.
AGGAGGTGCCTTCCGCCACCGATGTGTGGGCGGTCCTCGGTCAAACGGCCGGCGTCCGGATGCGCGGCTTCGATGTCGGCGGCTCGCACAAGAGCCAGCAAACCGGCTATGAGAGCTTCGGCATCCGCGGCCAGAACCGGATCCTGGCCGACGGCGTCGACACCACCGAGAGTGATGAAGGCACCGGATTCTACTTCGATTACTATTCGGTCGAAGAGTTCACCACCACGGCGGCCGGCGCCGACGTGGAGATGACCGCGCCCGGGTCTCTGGTCATGATGACCATGAAAAGCGGAGGCGACGACTTCAGCGGGATGCTGCACGCCGATTACGAGCACGAGAAATTTGCCGGCGACAACTCCGATGCCGACCTGGAGGCGCGTGGCTACACGGGCAACCCGAACCTGCTCTTCTTCGAGACCCACGCCGACATCGGCGGGCCAATCGTGCGCGACCGCGCCTGGTTCTATGCTTTCTACAACCACTTCCGCATCGACAAGGCGGTGTCGGGCGTGGATCGCACCGTTGCCACCGACCTGGGTGATTTCGATCAGCTCGGGGGCAAGGTGACGGTTCGGCTGACCGACCGGGATCGGCTGATCGGGTACACCAACTGGGGCCTTAAGGAAAAGCCCAAGCGGGGGCTGTCCACCGACGTCGGTCCCGACTCGGTGCTGGCCCAGGCCAGCTGGAGCTGGGCGCACAAGGCGGAGTGGCAGCGGGTATGGAACGACCGCACCTTCATGATGGTGGCCGCCAAGCATTTCGGGTTCGGATGGCCCATGGTCCCGCAGGTCGATCCGGGACAGCAGCCACCACGCCTCGACACCGCCACCAGCCGCCTGAGCGGCGCCGGCTGGTTTCCCGGCCTCAACGGCCCTCCGCCCTTCACGTTCGTTCGCTGGAAGCCGCAGGCCTCCGTTGCCGCCCACCACTACGTGCCGGACTTCGGCGGCAGCCACGATTTCAAGGTGGGGTACGAGTTCCAGATCGACAGCAGCCGCTTCGGCTCGAACGCCAATTCCGGGCACATCCGCTACCTCGACGACAGCGCCAACGACCGGCCGTTCCACGTGGACCGGGTCATGCTCTTCAACATGCCGGCCGCGGGGGAGATCGCCTCCGACAACCGGAACCGGCACCACGCGCTGTTTGTCCAGGATACCTGGCGACCGGTGGACTGGTTGTCGCTGAACCTGGGTGTCCGCTACGAGCAGCAGCGCACCTATTTCCTGGACGCGGTCTCCGCACCCTTCCTGGCTGATTTCTTCCCCAGCGGAACCGTCAGAGGTCGGACGAACACCGTCTGGAACACCTGGGCGCCACGGCTGGGCGTGGCGTTCTCGCTGGCGTCGCGCACGGTGCTGAGGGGACACTACGGCCGCTACTACCTGAATCTGGCCGACGCGCACGAAGACGCCAATCCGGCCAGCACCGCCTGGATCCGCTACGCGTTCCTGGACCCGAACGGCAACGGGGTCTACGACGGTCCGGACGAGCTGGGAGCCAAGCTGGACGAGCAGGGGGCCACCGGTGCGGATCTCGCCGCCGAGGGGACGCCGGTGGACCCGCATCTGGCGCCGGAATACGTCGACGAAATCAATGTCTCCCTGGAGCACGAACTGGTGGCGGAAACAGCCGTCCGCGTTTCCTACGTGCGCAAGAACCTGAGCGGCGACAGCGGCATCTGGAACGTGGCCCAGCAGGCTGCGCTCCTGGCGGGGCGTGGAATCGCCTGCAGCGCGGACCCCCTCTGGGATTGTCCCTTGAACGTCCTCACCGGCGCCCCGCTGAACCTCCAGCGCGTTCCGGACGAGGCGGCGGGGACGGTAGACAACCGGATTGGCGCTTTCCCCGGAATGGACGCCGCTTATGACACGGTTCAAGCGGCGGTGAATCGGCGCTTCACCGGCGGATTCCTGCTGCAGGCCAGCTTCGACTACCAGTGGCGGGACGAGTTCCGCTCGGCCGCCGGCGAGAACCGCAGCCCGCTCTTTGCCGACCCGCTGGTCGTCGGCTCCGGTGGGCATGGGCGCATCTGGCAGAACCACAGCCTCGACGTGGGCGCCCGGCAGGTTACGACCAACTGGGGCGGCCGCCTGCTGGCCCGTTGTACGTTGCCGCGAGAGTTCGGCCTGTCCGCCAACCTCCGTCACCAGAGCGGCTGGCCCTACGCCCTGATCCAGCGCGTGGACATCCCGGGCACCGGCACCAACCAGCCGATCTTTCTCGGCGATCTGTCCGAGAACCGTTCCGAAAACGTGACGATCGTGGACTTCCGCCTGGACAAGGCGTTCCCGGTCGGGGACGGGCGCCGGCTCACGCTCTTGCTGGACATCTACAACCTTTTCAACTCCAACGCCGTAACCAACTTCTCCCTGCGGACCGGCGACCATGAGCGCATCATTGCCGCGCTCGATCCCATCGTGATGAAGCTGGGCGTCCGGTTCCAGTTTTAAGAGTCGACGCGCTGTCGCACGGTCTAGAGCCGAGCCTTACCCCCCACCGCATCAGCCTTCGCCATTCGGCTCGGCTTCTGCGACTCCCCCTCAAGGGGGGAGTGCTTGAGGCCAGCCCAAGGCTTCCAGTAGAACTCTATCACTCCCCCCTGGATGGGGAATCGGTGAGACAAGGGCTTCGCCCGCAGTCGAACCGGTGGGGGGGACGGAATCGGCGAGATCGCCAGATAGGAGATCCAGCCCGCAGTCGAGCCGGTGGGAGCCCCAGGCGCCCAGGTTCGTAAGAGGCCTCTGTTTCACTCATTATGAGCCGTCCCGTCGTCGGGGACGGGGGGCGGCTGATCAGGATCAAGTGTGCCCCCTTGCCGTCCGGGAAACGGCAACGGGTTCCAATGGTCGTCTATTGCCATGACGCCTGGATATGATGGGAGCGCCGTCCGCCCCGTGGGTCTCGCGAATTGTCGGCGGGTCGGGAACTCAAGTCCGAACCCTTTGGATTTCGGGTTGTCAGAGACTTTCGATCCATACAATCTTGATAGAACTCTTGGGGGAATCGGGGAATGACACATCGACTTGCCAGGCAGGTGGAAAGGATTCTGGACGAGGGATCCGGGAATTACCGCAGCGTCATTGTGCGAATGAAGCTCTCGGAAAAGGATGAGGAAACACTCCTGGGCGCGGTTGCCCACGCCATTCGGCGGCGTGCGCTGTTGCTTTCCGCTCGGGACATCTTGCCGGATCACCTGGAGAGGTTGGTTGTACCCGCTGGAGAAACCACCTCCGATCGATCCGGAAAAGCACCCGAGGAAGAAGGAGGTGTCGCGGCTCAAGTAGCTGCCACGGCCATTCGGCAGGTGAGCAAGCGGGGTCTTCGGTCCAGGGGTCTCAGGTCATTGAGGCCTCTGGTCTCGAGCTTGCTCAAGCTCGAGCAGGGAACCCGTGGCGCCAGGTCTTTCTGGACCTCGAAATGCGTGGTCCTGCAAATGACCAAGGATGATCTGTCCAGGTTGAATCGATTGGTGGACGAGCTGCTGATTGGAGACATCTACCCGAACCGAACACTGCATGTGCCTCGCCTGGTGGAATTGAAAGCGCTTCCCTCGAGAGTGCTCGAGAACAAGGCTAGCGCCTGGGGGATTCATGCCGTTGGAGGACTGGCTGCCCGAGGGGCTTACGGAGCCAGTGGCAAGGGAGTCAAGGTCGGAGTACTGGATACCGGTGTGGATGCAAACCACCCCGACCTGCAGCGGAAGGTGGTGGACTGGGCGGAATTCGATGCCAATGGAGAGGAGGTCCCCGATTCCCAACCGCATGACACGGCTCAGCATGGTACGCATGTCGCCGGCACCATTGCCGGAGGGAGGGCCAGCGGCCGCTGGATCGGCATGGCGCCGCACGCCAAGCTGGCGGTAGCCATTGCCTTGGACGGAGCCAAGGGTGGGACGGACGCTCAGGTTCTTGCCGGAATCGATTGGGCGGTTGAGCGCGGGGTCGATGTGCTGAACATGTCCTTGGGTGGAATGACTCTGGGCCCTGACGTCCCCAGCACCTATACCGAGGCGATCCTGACATCGCTGCGGGCCGGAATTCCGGTGGTGACGGCCATCGGAAATGACGGTCAACAGATCACCGGCTCGCCCGGCAATGATCTGCTTTCATTTTCCGTGGGAGCGACCGACTATCGAGACTGTGCTGCCGCATTCAGCGGAGGTCGAACCCATGTCATCCGGGAGTCCAGCTTCGTTTCCCCTGAGAATCTGCCTCTTGTCTATTCCAAACCGGAAATCTCCGCCCCGGGAGTGGCAGTCTACTCTTCGGTGCCGGGTGACAAGTGGGCCGCTTTCAACGGAACCTCCATGGCGACCCCGCATGTTGCCGGTGCCATGGCGCTGCTGCTTAGCGCAACTTCCATCAAGAAGCGTGTGGCGCCCACCAACCGTGCATTCCTGATTCAGGATCTGCTCACCGGGTCGGTTGAAGAGCTGGGAGAAATCGGGCAGGATCACCGTTTCGGGTTCGGGCGACTCGACATCCTACAGGCGATCGGCTTCGCCAGGGAAAAGGGGTTCTGAGCGGAATGCCGCAGTATAATGAGGAAGATAGCCCAGCGAGGACTGTCGTGCGCAAAACTAATCTCCTGGACAAGCTTCAGGACGACGAACTGCAACGCATGGCCAGTGAAAAACTGGAGCGTAAGGCCAGTGTCATCATTGAGCTTGACGTTCCCCCACAATTGGTCGGAGTGAGAAAATCGACCGGTGGCGGTGCCGGGAGCCTCGCTCCCGAGAGTGTCATGCCCGAAGCCCCGCAGGACCTCTCGGCACTCGAACGGAAAGCCGCCCACACCCATGCATTCCTGGAGACGGTTCTCGAGTCTCCCCCGCGCTGGCTGCGAGCTTCAAGAGCCTTTGTGGCGGAAGCCACCGGCGCTCAACTGTCCATCATCGCCCGCTCACCCCATTTCAAAGCCATCCGCCTCAACCGCAGACTGAAGTAGCAGAATTGAGTTTCTTGAGGAACTTCTGGCGGAGAGGGAGGGATTCGAACCCTCGGTACAGGTCACCCCGTACAACTGCTTAGCAGGCAGCCCCGTTAAGCCACTCCGGCACCTCTCCGGGGGGGTGGGACTTTGGACCGACCTTATAGCACGTTCGTTTCGGCGAAATCCAGTTGAATAGGGGAGGATGGTGGGAGGGATGCTTTCGGCTGACGGCCGGCGTTCAGTGGATGGTCTTGACCTTGTTCTGCATGTAGTCCAGCAGCAGGTACTGGCCCAGGGTGTAGGGAGTGGTGAAGTAGGCCTTGCCGCGGCAGATCTCGGTGACCTTCTTGACGAAGCTGACCAGTTCGTAATCCCTGGCCAGCATGAAGGTGTTGATCATGATGCCGGACCTGCGGCAAGCGGCGACCTCCCGGATGGTCTCACGGACCACCACCGGGTCCAGGCCGAAGGAATTCTTGTAGATCCTGCCGTCTTCCCGGGTGAGGGCCGAAGGCTTGCCGTCGGTGATCATGACGATCTGCTTCATGTCCTTGCGCTGTCGGGCCAGGATTCGTTGGGCCAGACGCAGTCCCTCGCAGGTGTTGGTGTAGTAGGGTCCCACCTGGACGCGGGCCAGTTGGCTCAGGGGAAGCTCTTCCGCGGAGTCGTGGAACAGGACCAGGTTGAGCGAATCCCCGGGGTACTGGGTCCGAATCAGGTGGGCCAGGGCCATGGCCACACGCTTGGCGGGGGTGAACCGGTCTTCGCCGTAGAGAATCATGCTGTGGCTGCAGTCCAGCATCAGGACGGTGGCGCATGAGCTCTGGTACTCCGATTGATGGATCAGGAGGTCGGGATAATCCAGCTTCAAGGGCACTCCCAGCCCCTCGCGCCGGACGGCCTGCAGCAGCGTGCCGCTGACATCCAGGTTCAGGGTGTCTCCGAATTCGTAATTCCTGGAGGCTCCGCTGGCTTCGATTCCGGTGGACATCTCCCGTGTATCGTGCCGTCCGAACTGGCTTCGGCCCAGGGAGCCCAGCAGGTCCTTCAAGGTCCTGTACCCCAGGAAGTCGAGGCTCTTGTTGGTGAGCTCGAAGCGCGCCTGGTCGGACTGGCCGCTCTCATGACCGGGCCCGGGGTTTGGAACACCGCCCTCGGCCTGCGACTGCTCTGACAGAGAGAGGTATCCTTCTTCCGCGAGGCGCTCGATCAGCTTCTGAACCAACTCGGATAGCCTGGCTTCCAGGTCCTCGCCGGAACCCTCCATCAGCTTTTCCAGCATCTCCTCGGACAGCATGTCCTGGTTGAGCAGGGCTTCCAGGATGGCGTCGTGGAGGTTCTGCAGGTTGTGGTCCTGGTCGAAGGGATGCGGACCGTAGGGATCCTGGAGGTAACCGCTCTGCAGCAGGAAGTCCGAGAGGTGGTTGAGCAGCTCCTCCAGACTCAGGGAGTCCCAATCCATCCCCGTGTATTTGGAATATTTTACGCTCTTCACGGTGAGTGTCCTGTCTCAGAAATAGGATTACCATCTCCGATGGAGGTTCCACCGGGAAACGGTCGTTAGGAGAAGCTCGCCGGGTTTCAGCCAACAGGCACCGTTGTGCTCTCCCCATTGGGAACCTCCATCGGCCCTCCGGGTTCGGGCGGAACGGCACCGTCTTCGTCGTCGCTCCTCCTCGCAATAAATAGCATTCGCTCGTCGTCGCTCCTAGAATCCGGCGCCGTTGCGCTCCGAAAGATGACAACCCTATTCCTGAGACAGAACACTAGTTGAAGGATCTCCGCCGTCGGGCAGGCTGGTCGTCGATGAAGGTCTGAGGTCTCTTTTTTTCCGAAGCGAAATAGCCCTTGTCCTCGCTGCGATCGATCTTGCGCAAGGCGTGAAGCCCGTCCAGGATGAACTCGCAGCCTGAAACCAGGAATGCCGGGTCTTTGCGTCCTCTCCGGCGCGGTTCCAGGGAGGCTGTCTTTTCCACCAGTCCCTGAATCTGGTTCAATTGCTCAAAGGTTTCGCTCGTCGAGGCGCTGTCGGAAAGTTTCAGGGCTCCTCCCAGATCGAACCAGTCCACGATGTGCTTGAGGTTCGCCGGGTCGTAGTAGCGGGAAAAAACCTTTCCCACGGCGCCGCGAATCAGGATCTGGGCGACCTTCTCGGCCCCCTGCAACTCTCCCTCGTATTCCAGTTCCAGCTTGCCGGTCATGGAGGGCAGGGCGGCGTAGACGTCGCTGATGCGAGGCACCACCTTCTTCTCTCCGCTGGCGATGCACCGGCGTTCGGCATTGGAGACCACGTTTTCCAGGACGGTGATGGGCAGCCGCTGGCTCACTCCGGAGCGCTTGTCCACCTTCTTGTCCCGGCGAGCCATGAAAGCGATGGTCTCGACCACCTCCTGGATAAAATGGGGAATCCGCAGTCGGTTTGCACTCCCCGGCCGGTTCAGCCAGGCTTCCTGCTCGGTGATCCGGATGCCCTCCTTGAGGGCGACTGGATAGTGTGTTCTCACTTCAGCTCCGATGCGGTCCTTCAAGGGGGTAATGATTTTTCCGCGGGCGGTGTAGTCCTCGGGGTTGGCCGTAAAAACCATGACCACGTCCAGCTCGAAGCGCACGGGGTAGCCTTTGATCTGGACATCCCCCTCTTGCAGAATGTTGAAAAGACCCACCTGAATCTTCCCGGCCAGGTCAGGGAGCTCGTTGATGGCAAACAGTCCCCGGTTGGCTCGTGGAAGCAGTCCGTAGTGGATGGTCAACTCGTCGGCGAGGTTGAGCCCGCTGCGAGCGGCGCGGATGGGGTCGACATCCCCGATCATGTCGGCGATGGTCACGTCGGGCGTGGCCAGCTTCTCCACGTAACGGGCTTCCCGGGGCAAAAAGGAGACGGGCGCCTCGTTTCCCATCTCTTCCACCATGTCGAGGCAGGCCCGGCAGTGGGGCCTGAAGGGACTGTCGTTGATCTCGCAGCCGGCCATGACCGGGATTTCCTCGTCCAGGAATTGGGTGAGGCCCCGCAGAATCCTGGACTTGGCCTGACCGCGCAGCCCCAGAAGGATCAGGTTGTGACGGGACAGAATGGCGTTGACCACCTGGGGAACCACCGAATCGTCATACCCCACGATTCCCGGAAACAGCCGGGTTCCGGCTTCCAGTTGGCGAATGACATTGGCCCGCATCTCCTCCTTGACCGTGCGCTTCCGCATCCCGGGCGCTGCCCATCCGGTTTTTCTCAACTCACCTAGCGTCTTGGGTCGACTCATGGCAGTGCCCGGCCGGGAAGGCTTCGTCCGTGCCACCCGGGGAGTGGATATTGTGCTCGATGATATTGATTATAGCGCCATCCCGGGGGGTGACAACCGCATTGTCGGGGGTGAGAATTGCGGGTTTAGCCGGCCGATGGCCTATTCCACGGTAACGCTCTTGGCCAGGTTTCTCGGTTGATCCACGTCGCAGCCGCGGCGGACCGCGATGAAATAGGCCAGTAGCTGAAGTGGAACGGCCTCCAGGATGGGAAGCAAGAGGTCCTTGGTGGAGGGGACTTCAATATGAAAGTCGGAGGCATCCTTGGCTTCGGTGTTGGAAGGAGTCACCAGCGAGATGACCTGTCCGTCTCTGGCCTTGACTTCCTTGATGTTGCTGAGGGTCTTTTCGTAGAGGAGGGTGGACTGAGGATTGCCGGTTTCGCTGGTTGCGATCACCAACACCGGGAGGTCTTCGTCGATCAGGGCGTTGGGGCCGTGTTTCATTTCTCCTGCCGGGTAGCCGGAGGCATGAATGTAGGAGACTTCTTTCAACTTGAGCGCCCCTTCCAGGGCGATGGGAAAGTGGATGCCGCGTCCCAGGAACAGGACGTGCACGCTTCGAAACAGGTGCCTGGCGAGCTCATCCAGGTGGGCTGCCTGTCCGATGCAGGACTCCATTTTTTGCGGTACCCTGGCCAGTTCTTCGATCAGGGCCTGCGCCTGCTCCGGACTGACGGTTTTCCTCACGCCGGCCAGAAACAGCGCGAAGAGGAAGAGGGAGCTAAGCTGGGTGGTGAAGGTCTTGGTCGCGGCCACGCCGATTTCCGGGCCGGCGTGAGTGTAGAGGACACCGTCGGCCTCCCGGGTAATCATGCTTCCCACGCCGTTGCAGATGGCGATGTTCGTGGCTCCCAGCCTCTGGATTTCCCGTTGGGCTGCCAGGGTATCCGCGGTTTCTCCCGACTGAGTGATCAGGATACCCAGGGTGTGGGGTGGAACGATGGGTTCCCGGTAGCGGTACTCGGAGGCGTACTCCACCTCGACCGGCAGGCGGGCCAGGCGCTCGATCATGAACTTGCCGGCCAGGGCGGCGTGCCAACTCGTTCCGCAACCAATCAGGCGAATTCGTTCCACCTGTCGAAAATCCGCCTCTGTCATTTTCATTTCGTCGAGGATGATTTTCCCGGTGTCTCGAGAGATACGGCCAAGGGTGGTGTCTCGAACGGCCCGGGGCTGCTCGTGAATTTCCTTCAGCATGAAATGCTTGAATCCACCTTTTTCGGTCATGACGGGGTCCCAGGTGATGCGTTGCACCCTGGGTGTCACCGAGCGGCCCCGGGAACTGGTAACCTTGAGCGCAGTCGGGCGGATAGCGGCCAGATCGCCGTCGCCCAGAAAAACGATGTCCCGCGTATGTTTCAGGATTGCCGGGATGTCCGAGGCTACAAAGGACTCCCGATCACCGATGCCGATGACGATCGGAGGGCCCTGGCGAACCGCAACCAGCGTGCCGGGATCGTGCAGGGACAGTACAACCAGAGCGTAGAGGCCGCTCATTTCCGCGACGGTCTTGCGGACCGCTTCCTCCAGGCAGCCCTCGTAGTGCCTTTCCACCAGGTGGGCAATGACCTCGGTGTCGGTCTCGGTGACGAATCGGTGTCCATCGGCAGCCAGGGTTTTCTTGAGGGGCAGGTAGTTTTCGATGATCCCGTTGTGGACCACCACGAATTCCCCCCGGCAGTCGCGGTGGGGGTGGGCGTTTTCTTCAGTCGGTCTGCCGTGGGTTGCCCAGCGGGTGTGGCCTATGCCGACGGTACCCTCACACGGGTTGTCCCTGACGGCCTCTTCAAGGTTTCCGACCTTGCCCGAAGCCCTGCGGATGTGCAGACAATGGTCCCCGATGACCGCGATTCCCGCTGAATCGTACCCTCGATACTCCAGGCGCTTCAGCCCATCCAACAGCACGGGGGCAGCCGGCTCGGTTCCTGCGTATCCAATGATTCCGCACATGGCAATGTTGCCTTAAACCGACTCAGGATCGATGACAGCGGGTCCAAGGGTCTCCCGACTTTTCGAACGGCGTTCCCGCAGGACTCTCTCCATGCGAGACAGATCGATCGGACTGTTGACTCCCATGACTTCCAGATAATCGTCGCAGACCACGGCCTCCACCGCTTTCCCCTGGCGGCTCAAGAGGCCCACGCAATCGGTAAGGTAGTATTCCTTCTGCCGGTTGTCGGCGGTCACTTGGTCGATGACTTCGGACAACTCCTGGATTCGAAAGCAGTAGAGCCCGGTGTTGACTTCCTTGACCTGGAGCTCGGCAGGGCCGGCCTCCTTCTGTTCGACGATGCCCCGAACCCTCCCGTCCTCTGCCCGGATTACCCGGCCATAGCCGGTGGGATCGGACAGCCGGGTTGAAAGCAGCGTGAGGCTGGCTCGGGTTCGATCATGCACCTGTATCATTTTCCGAAGGGTACTGGCGGTAATCAATGGCACATCGCCCGATAAAATCAGAAGGTTGCCGGGCTTGCCGGACCACCAGTCCCTGGCAATCTGCACGGCGTGTCCGGTTCCCAGTTGCGGAACCTGTTCGGCAAACTCGACGGCTCGGTGCCTCAGCCTCGACTTCACCAAGGAGGCTTGATGCCCCACGACCACCAGAGCGTGTTGGGGGTTCAAGGCCTCCACGGTCTGCAGCAGGTGTTCCATCAGCGGTCGTCCCGCCAATGGGTGCAGCACTTTCGGCAGGGATGACTTGAGGCGCGTGCCCTTTCCGGCCGCCATGATCAGGACGTGGGTGGGATTCATGTTTGAGTGGAGGCCGAAGCCGGCAGTGGCGGCTGCAGGTGATCGAGGGCCATACGGGCATCGAATATCGCCAGAGCGGGTATCGAATCGATGCTCCGAACAAATTGCTTGAGCCCCGAAGGGAGGCGGGAGACCCCCGTTCCTCCTCCAATAGAGACGATTCTGATGGCTGGAGAGAATGGGCTGATCTTGGGAAGCACCGAGTGCGAACCGCCTACGATGTTGCTTCGGGGGATTCCTCCGGAAAGACCAGCGAGGTGAACCGGGTGTCTCTCATGAGCGGCTCGAAGTCGGAATCTCGTTGGGCCAGGAAGCGGTTCTCCACCTTCAGGTCGATAGCAAGCGTGAGGTGTTTCAGGGCACGCTCCCTGTTCCCCAGTCGACAGTGGCAGACCGCGAGGGCGTAGATCACGTAGTCACACTTGGGGCTCCGCTTCAGCGCCTGGTTGAGGTTCTTCATCGACTCCTGAAACCGGCCGTCGTTTATCAGGGTAATGGCGACATTGTAGAGTTCTTCCGTGGTCTTGGGGACGGGTTGGCGGCGAGCCATCTTGTTTTGGCACAGTTTGATGTGAGTCAGAGCCCGCTCGTATATCTCTTTGTCCTGGCCGTCCGCGGAGATCACTTTCTCGAATGCTTCTCTCGCCTGCTCGAATTGTTGACGATAGAGCAGACGAACCGCCGTCTCGTACCGCTTGATCAGGGTGCTTCGGCCCAGGTTGGCCGAACCGGCTCGCGGCCGGGCTGTCTTGGGCCTGGAACGCCGTGAGGACCGGGTACCGGCGGCTTTGGCGGAAAGGGTCTGCTTGGCGGTCGCGCCCCCGGCGGCCTTCGAACCAGGGATCGGGGTGAGCTCGGGCGACGGAGTTTTCGACGAAGTCCTCGCCTTGGCTTTCGGCTGAGTTCTGGGCATGTCTCCCTTGATTGACAGGTCAGCGGCGGCCGGTCGCAACTGAAAAGCCGCTTCCCCGGAAGTTATTCCTTAACAGCCGGCGCCCTCATCTCTCCTTGAAAGTTTTCGGGGCGCAGTGGTTTCGCCAGCCCGGCCGGGCGCCCACGTTTTTGGATTCGGCACGTGCGGCAGGATGAACGACACCAGGCAAGCAGCAATGAGGGTGGGCTGACATATCTTGGAGCGGCCAATAGTCATATCAGAAAGCATCCCAACCCGTCAACCGAGCCCCCGCCACGCCGTGAGGCATAGCCGGCTCTGCATTGCGGTGCGGATCATTCGAACAAAAACCTGCCGAGCTCCTAATGAAGATGAACCACGAATGAACACGAATAGACACAAATACGGATGGACCCTATTCAACGACAAGCAGCGCCAATAGGCATCTGCAATCTTGATACAGGGGTGTTCATTGGTGTCCATTCGCGGATAACTGATTGTCCCTTCGCACCCACGGTGGATTCCCCCCGGTTGTTTCAGCCGGGCAGTCCGTCTGATACACTGAGAACAGGCAGGTTGACCCGAGGTTCGGGGGAGGCTCAAACCGGCTCACAGCCCCTCCAATCGGCCTGGCGGCAGTCTCCGGGCCAGGGTGCGGCATTTCAGGAGGTCAGGCGTTGCAAGGTTACTTCGGCGGGTTGTCCCGGAGACCGATCACCCCGCGGAGCGGGTCCGGTCGCAGGAGGCTTGCGGCTGCCGGCAGGGTTGTCTGGCTGGGGGCGGCGGTGGCAAGCGGTCTGCTCGCTGGCGCCCTGCCGGAATCCGGTTTCGGGGGGGCGAGGGAGCGTGACGCCGGAATGACCCCGACCGTTCAGCGCTTCCAACTGCTCAACGGCTTGCGCATCGTGCTCCAGCATCGCCAGGGCGGCGACCGGTTGGTGGTCAATCTTCTGATCAGGTCGGGGTCGACCCTTGATCCGGTCCATCGGCCCGGACTGGCGCGTCTGTCGGCCCACCGGCTGCTGGTCCGAACTCCCGATGACACCAAAGAGCTGGAGGTGCTGGGCATTGAGCTGCAGGTGGACGTCCAGCCCGATGCCACCATTCTCCGGTTCGGCATGCCTACCCGTCGCTTGCGCACCTTCCTGGACCTGCTCGGGGCTGCCCTGGCTCCGCCACTGTTCGAGGACAAGGTGGCGACGGCCACCACACCGGTGAAGGATGATTCTCCCCGAACGAGTCCGGATGGTCTGGCACACGGTCGATTCAGACGAGCGATCTTCGGGGATCATCCCTATGGGGCCGGTTCCGGAACGGGGAAAGGCGCCGAGGCCGTCCTGTACGGTGATCTGGACGAATTCCGGCGTCGCCACTACATTCCCAACGATGCCTCCCTGATTGTGGTCGGCGCCATTCCCGGCAAGGAACTGCTGGATGCAGCCCGGGAAAAGCTGGGACCCTGGACCAAGGGAGTCCCTCAGGAGCCGGGTTATCCCGAATTCCCGCGGTTGGATCGTCTGTCCATCCAGCTTATAGGCGAAGAAGAGGACGGCTCGGAAGCGGGAATCGTCTTTGGTCACAGGACTCCACGTCGATCGAGCGGCGATTTTTACAGCCTCGAGGTTCTGAACTTGCTCTTGGGAGGACTGGGAACCGGTTCTCGCCTCAGCCGCGTGTTTCTGACTCACCGGATCAACTATCGATTTCTCGACAGTCGGATTCGGTTTTTCCGGATCGGAGGCATGTTGCAGGTATTGGCCAGGGTTCCCAAACAGGCTGCCCCGGGTGCGCTGACGGCCATCCTGGAGGCTGTAGAGAGCCTCAAGCAAACTCCGGTCTCGGAGGCCGAGCTGGAGTCGGCAAAGACTCAACTCATCGCCAGTCATGGGGGAAAAATGCGATCCCCGGAAGCCGTTGCCGACGGGTTGACGCAGATGGAGCTCTTTTCTCTTTCCAAGGATTTCTTGCACCAGTTCAGAGACCATGTCCGGAGATTGACCCCGGAAGACATACAGGCAGCCGCCAAGGCCCACCTCAGCACGACCAGAGCGGTTGCGGTAGTGACGGGATCGAATCCGAAGGTCCGTTCCCGGTGGGACCGCTTCGGTACCGCTGAAGTGGTTGCCCTTCCAGTACGTTCCGAGTGACAATAGAATATCTGGACCGCGCGGGTTCCACGGAAAGCGGACCAATGTTGAGTTCCGCCGGTTGATACAATCCTTTGGCACAGGCGGCATACTTTAAAGGGTTGGTTTCTTCTGCTGTCGTGCCCCGGCCGTTGCCGGTCCGGTCCAGGTTTCGGGTTCATGTTGACAGACAAACAGCTCCATACCAGGACCGACGAAGAGTTGATGGAAGAGCTCAAGCGGGGTCGTCAGGAAGCTCTGGGCTTTCTGTTTGACCGCTACTACCGCTTGGTCTTCAGCGTGGCTCTCAAGATTCTTCGCGATCGGGGCGAAGCGGAAGATCTCATGCAGGAGGTATTCATTGAGATTTACAGGCGGATTGAAGTCTTCAATCCCGACAAGGGGAGCGCCAAGACCTGGATTCTTCAGTATGCCTATCACAGGAGTCTCAACAGGCAGAAGTACCTGGCCTTGCGCAACTTCTATGACCAGACGGAAGAAACGGACCTGGAAAGCCATGAGTTCGCTCACTCCATGAAGGGGTGGAACGGCCTCACCTATCAGGATTGGGGCCAGATGATCGAGAAGGGATTGCAGACCTTGACGGAAAGGGAACGCCGAACATTGGACCTGGCCTATTTTCAGGGATTGCTCCTGAAAGAGATTGCCGTCCAAATGGAGGAACCCTTGTCCAATATACGGAACCACTACTACCGGGGTCTCAAAAAGTTGCGGTCCTTCCTGCAGGCCCACGGCTGCATGAACCGGACCACAGGTTGATACCCGGGGGATGTCACCATGTCCAAGCGTGATGAATTCAACTGCGAACGATTCGAGCAATTGTGTGCCCTGGCGGCACTTGGCCAGGTCTCTGCCGGGGAGTACGCCGAACTGCGCTCCCACCTGATCGCGTGCGAGGATTGTCGGAGGAGTCATCAGGATTACCTGGAGATCCTTCACGAACACCTGCCGCTGGTTGCTGCGGGAGAGCCTGCCGATTCCTCCTCGAAGGTTGCCTTGCATGAATCCAGCTACAGGCAGCGATTTCTGCAGCGCACCGAGGATCAGAGCAGTTCTCCCACCGCGCCCGCCATAGCCGGAAACGCAACCCGCTCAGCGGTTGGAGCGGGGCAATGGTATCGGACGACCCGAATGGCCCGATACGCCCTGCCGGTGGCCGCCGGTCTCCTGTTGGCGGTTCTGGGATTGAGCGGGTTGCAGTGGTATTGGGGCGGGGAGCGCCTCTCCATCGCAACGGCCAGGGTGAGCCAACTCCGCGAGGAGATCAGCCGGCTCAACCGTCAAATTTCGGACCAGTCCCTCGCCGGTCTGGCACCGGCTCCTGTCACTGTCGCAGTCCCCGATCAGTCGGGGGCGGAAATGGATCGACTGGTTGAGGAGCTGTCTCGGGCGCAAAGCCAGCGGCGCAGGGCTCTGGCCAGGTTGCGGAGTCAGAGTCGGAAACTGGTGGAGACCCGGGCGGATGCCGATGCCCTGAATCAAGCGCTGGAGGAGGCCAGGGATTCGGGAACGCGGTTGTCGGAGAAATTGGCGAGGGTGGAGAAGGCTCTTCAGACTCGCACTGGCGAGTTGGAGGCTCTGCGAAAACAAGGGACTGTCCAGGAGGTGACCCTGGCGCTTCAGAAAAAGCAGATCGGGGAGTTGGCTCGGAAAGTGAACGAGCAGGCGGAGACCATCCAGCGGGATCAGGAGCTGCTGGCCGTTGGTCGGGAAATGCGTGATTTTATGACAGATCCCAAGTTTCGCGTCGCGGATGTTCGGGAGATCGATGGCAGTGGCGAGATAGAGTTTCTTGGAAGAGCTTTCTACGCCGAGGGCAAGCGCTTGGTCATCTATACCCACGGCATGCCCAAGGACATCGAATCTCTGGAAAATTTTTCGCTGCAAGCCTGGGGACAACGCGGGACGACCCTCACGGGTTCCGCCAAGAGCTTGGGGATTCTCCTTGTGGATCACAAGAACGAGAACAGGTGGATACTCGAATATGACAATCCCGAAGTTCTGGCCCAGATCGACTCCGTATTCGTTACCCTGGAGCCGAAGGAAGGCAGCTTGAAGCCGCTTGGGAGAGAGCTCATGCATTCCTACCTAAAGGCTGGTCTTGACCAGGACTGACCCGGTCACCTCCCCCCGAGTCGTGGTTTGGAACCAGTTTGGACCTCACGTACCACGGCCCCTCCTGGCAAATCACTCCGCCGAATTGCACTGACGCAATTGGAAGCAGGAGTAGGCATACTGAAATGTGAATCGGCTGGCGAGGTGGCTCCACTCGCAAAGTAGGTCCGCATCATGCGTTTCTTTCTAGTTCCAACGCTCTGCATGGCGTTAGCAGGCCCAGTATTGGCCAGCCCGACGGCTACTCTCACCGGTCGGGTGACCAATTCCCGGAAAGAAGTCTTGTCCCAGGTTCAGGTGACCGCTACCCATATCGAAACCAACCAGAGATTTCGGACCAGGACCAATCGGCTGGGGCTCTATCGGCTGTCCAACCTGCCGCCGGGCCACTACCGCATGATCGTCCGCCTGCTCGGTTACCGCACCATCGTGAAGCCGGACCTGGAACTTCACGTTCTGGATGCCGTGATTCTGAACTTCTCAATGCAGGTGGGTTCGGTCATCGCCAGCGTCACCGAACTGGGGGGCATCCCTCTCATCCGAACCGAGTCCGCCACATTGGGCACGACCATCAAGCCTCAGGTCATGACGGAGCTGCCTTCGCTGACCCGCAATCCCTATGATTTTGTGGGGGTCAGTTCCGGTGCCACACCGGCCAGCGTCAGGCGTGGCATCGGCTTTGCCTTGAACGGCCAGCGCGCGGAGAGTGGGGGCTTTCTGCTGGACGGAAGCGCCAACAACGATCCCTACAACTCCGGTCCGGGCCAGATCGTTCCCCTGGACGCCGTGCAGGAGTACCGATTGCTGACGAACAACTTCACCGCGGAATATGGCCGCAATGCGGGTTTCATCGCCAACGCCATCACCAAGAGCGGAGTGAACGAGTTTCACGGGAACGCCTACTATTTCCTTCGCAATTCCAGGCTGGCAGCCAATACCTTTGAGAATAACTCCAGGGGTCTGCCTCGGCCGGTCTTCAACCGCCGGCAGCTCGGGGGCACGCTGGGTGGGCCCGTTTACCGGGACAAGGTCTTCTTCTTTGCGGCCGTTGAACCCATCCTGGTCCGGAGTTCGGCAGCTCTCAGCTACTATGTCCCGACCCCGCAATTGCTCTCGGTGAGCTCGCCCGGGACCAACGCCATCTTCGACCGCTTTCCACTGCCCGCCAACCTCTCCGACACCGATATCAGCACCCGGACCGTCTGTCCCTTCGGTAGAGCCTGCGGGTCAAGGATCGGGGCAGGCTTTGTCACTCTGCCGGCATTGGCCTCCACTTCACGCACCGGGCCGGTGGATGCCGGCGCCGGGCCGCCCCAGGACACCTACCTCTGGACTGCGCGGGTTGACACCAGCATCGGCCCCCGCACGGTGCTGAACACCCGCTACGCCTTTCAGGATCATGCCCGGCTGGCGACCGTGGAGCAGCCCTATTCCTCCCTGCTGGACCGGTCCTATCACTTGAGGAATCAGACCATGACGGTCAACCTGACGCGATTCTGGTCGGGAAACTTCCTGACCGAGTCCCGCCTGGTTTTCAACCGCCTCTTCCACCAGAGAGCGATCCGGCTGCCCGGAGGCTTTCCCTCATTTGCCATAACCGGGGATGAAATCAGCGGCGCCGCGGGCTCTCCAGCACTGCCCTCCGGCCGCAACGGCGACGGCGGCGCCCAGAACGAGTACCAGTTTCAACAGATGGCCAACTGGGTACGAGGACGGCACAACCTGAAGTTCGGGGCCAGCCTGGTGCATCTCCGGGACAACCAGACCCCCGCCGAGTCCGCGCTGACTCGCCACAATCACGTGGAGTTCAAGGACCTGGAGCGATTCGTGAATGGCCGCGTGTCCTCCCTTCAGATTCACCTGGATCCGAGAGGCAAGGTTCCCGGGGATCTGTTGTCGCCTCCCTTCGGACCATTCAACCCTCGGCGGCACTATCGATTCAACGACCTGGCCTGTTTTCTGCAGGACTCCTGGAAGGTAGTTCCGCGGCTGACCCTGTCGCCGGGTCTGCGGTACGAATACTTTGGACCCGGCCATCGCATCGGCCAGGAGAAGCACCTGGAAACCAACTTTTATCGAGGGGACGGAACCACCTCTCTGGAGCAGATGGCCAACGGGCGTTTGCTTCGCACCGTGGACGCTCCCGGCCGGTACCGGAACCATTTCTTTCCCGCCAGCAAGACCAACCTCTCCCCCAGAATGGGTCTTGCCTATGATTTGACCGGCAGAGGCCGACTGGTCATTCGGGCCGGGATCGGACGCTTCTACGAGCGCCTCCCCGGCTTTGTCTACGAGAATCTGAATCCTCCGGCCTACAGCGTCGTCCGTATTTCCGGAGTCCCGTTGGCTCCGGCCCTGTTTGAAGATCCTTACACCCTGTTGGCCTCGGAGCCCTTGTCATTGCCTCCCAGTGCCGTCAGCCACCTGGACCAGGACCTTGCAACCGCCTCCACCTGGGCCTGGAACTCCACCCTCCAGCACGACTGGGCCAACAAGTTGTTGCTGGCTGCTTCCTACGTAGGCTCCAGGGGGCGGAATCTTTACCGGCCCATCAACGCCAATCGATTGGGAAGCGGCCGGTTTCTGGAGCGCCCGGGTGAAAGGCTGGTCGACAACATCGCGGCATTGATCACCGTGGGGAACCAGGCCCGGTCTTCCTATCACGGGATGCAACTCAGGATCGACAGCCTTCGCCTGCGCAGATTCGGGTTGCAGTACGGTCTGAACTATACCTGGAGCCACTCCCTGGACAACGTGAGCTCACTCGTGGGTGACGATAGCGTGAGCGGTGGCGCCGGGCTGCCGCTGGATGCCTTTGGTCCCGATCTGGACAAGGGCCCCTCCGATCACGACGTTCGCCACCGGATGGTCGGCCACTTCGTCTGGCAGATTCCGGGTGCGGATCGTACGAGAGGGTTGGCGCGCCTGGTCTTGGCAGGCTGGCAGTTCAGTGGGATCGTTTCCTTTCAGAGCGGGCAGCCCTTCAGTCTTTGGGACGGCCGGGTCATCGATCGCGAGTTGTCCGACAACACCCGGCCGCGACTCACGGGACAGGCGCCGGGAATGCTCGGCTCCGGGGAACGCCAGGTCGATGTCCGAACGCCGAACGCCTTTCTGGTCCTGCCCGTCAACCGTGTCCGCAACTCCAATGGGAGCTGTATTGCCGATGCCGCGCCCTTCGGCTGTCAACTCTCCGTGAATGGACCCTTTGACGGGTCTCTGGGTCGAAACACCTTCCGCCGGCCGGGAACGCACTTCCAGAACGTTGCGCTGGCGAAGAATTTCGATCTCCCCGAGATGGGTGGGGTGGAAGGGATGCAGCTTCAGTTTCGGGCGGAGTTCTACAATCTCTTCAACCACTCCAACCTGTATGTGAAGCCGGCGACAACCAACGTGGCGGCCTCGTCCTTCAACACCGATCTGGGGTCGAGAGTTCCGGGAGTGGTGGCCTCATTCGGGACGCCGGCGGGTTTCCCCCAGGAAGCCCGCCAGGTCGTCCTGGCCGCAAAACTGATCTTTTGAAGGGTGAAGGGTGAAGGGTGAAGTGAGAAGTTTGAAGGATGAAGTAAGAAGTGGGAAGTGGGACGAGTGAAAGATGCTTTGCGTGTCGATCAATAAGCGATCCACTAATCACTAGCCACTCTCCACTCTTCACTTGGCCGCGCCGGCGTCACGTGCGGCGGGGCGATTGATAAAGGGTCGAATAGAAGTGTCTGAGACGAGCATGACGCCATTGGATTGCCGAGGACTACTCCCGAGAGCCGTACTGGGCTGGGTTGTTCTGATTGGAGTCGGCAGCGGCATGGCTCCGCTGGTGGCCGGAGAGCTTCCGGCGGAGGGGTCGGGTCCGCGGCCTGTCGTCCAAACCCAAGACCGGCCGGCCGCTGCTGCTCCCCGGAGTCTGCAGGATGCGCGACAAGCCCTCCGCAAGGCCGAGGTTCGGCAGGCCTACGGAGAGTTGCCCCTCAGCTTCGAACCCAACCGGGGCCAGGCCGGGAATCAGGTTCGCTTTCTTTCTCGAGGGCCCGGTTACAGCTACCTTCTGCTCGATCGTGAGTTTGTCTTTCAGTTTCAGTCCGGGGGGGCCTCAAGAGGGTCCAGGCCGCCGGGGTCGACAGGGGGAATATCCGCGTTGAGGATGCGGCTCGTCAACGGCAAGGCTCGGCCCGGGATCCGTGGTGAAAACCGGCTTCGAAGCAAGAGTCACTACTTGCGCGGTACGGACCCACGACAGTGGCGTGTAGACGTTCCGACCTTTTCCAAAGTTCGCTACCAGCAGGTTTTTCCGGGGATCGACCTGACCTTCTATGGCAACGGCCGGCTTTTGGAATTCGATTTCCATCTCGATTCGGGCGTAGACCCCGGCGCGATCCGCCTCCAGTTTGCGGGGAGTGGGGAAATTCCGGCGGATCCCGGGCTATCGCTGGATGAACAGGGAAACCTCGTTCTCCCGGGAGGTCTCCGTCTGATGCGCCCCATGGCGTTTCAGGAAGAGGGTGGGGTTCGTCGGGAAGTCCGAGTGCGGTACGAGCTTGGCGGCAATGCGCAGGTGGGATTCCGATTGGGCCGCTACGATCAGGACAGGCCTCTGGTGATCGATCCCGTGCTGACCTACTCGGCCAGCGGGATCGGAGGTCTTGCCGTCGCTGTCGACCGGGAGGGGAACGCCTACGTGACGGGTATCGCCAACCCCGCCTTTCTCACCTCCTCCGGAGCCTTCCAAGGCTTGCACAGTGAAGGAGAGTGTTACGACGGGCCCAACCTGGTTCGCTGCCCCGACGTTCTCTTGGCCAAACTGAACGCCGAGGGAACGGAATTGATCTATTCCACCTTCCTGGGTGGTTCCGGGTTCGATTACGGATACGGAGTTGCCGTGGATGCTCACGGCAATGCCTATCTCACCGGCACCACCAGTTCTTCTGATTACCCCGTTTCAACCGGTGCCTGGCAGTCGGCCCTCTCAAGCGAACAGTGCGGATCGGATCTTGCGGCCCAGTTCTGCAACAGTGCCTTTGTCACCAAGGTAAATGCGGAAGGGACGGCTCTACTCTACTCGACCTATCTGGGCGGCAACGAGGGTGGACTGGGCGGCAACGGAATTGCGGTCGACTCTTACGGATCCGCCTACGTAACCGGCGATGGAGCCGGGGGCGGGTTTGTGGCCAAGGTCGACCCGGAGGGGACGTCGCTGCTCTATTCGGTCCAAGGCGTGGGGGGCGCCGGCGTGGCCCTGGATTCCCAAAACAACGCCTATCTCTCCGGCAGAAGTGGAACCGAGTCTTATGTGACCAAGCTGGACCCCGAGGGGGCCGAAACCCTTTACAGCTTTCGGCTCGGCGGGACCTCCGCGCCCGTGGATGCCTCCCCCCAGGAACTGGAGGGGATCACAGGGATCGCTGTCGATGACCGGGATTTCGTCTATGTAACCGGTTATACGGCCTATCAGGACTTTCCGACGACTGCCGGTGCTTACTCCGAAACGGCGCCCGGGGCCGGGATCTGCGGCACCTCGCTCTGCCTGGATGCTTTCGTCTCCAAGCTGAACCGGGAGGGCACCGCCCTGGTCTACTCCACCTACCTCGGCGGCAGCTCCATCGACTACGCCAATGGCGTGGGTGTGGATCTGCACGGGAACGCCTACGTGACGGGGGTGACGCTTTCCTCCGACTTTCCGGAGGTCCAGGCCACGGGATCTTCCGACGGTCAGATTTTCGTAAGCAAACTGGATCCCCAGGGGGAAGAGCTTGTCTACTCGGTCAGAGCGGGAAGCGGCGATAGTATCGAAGGAGGCAGCGGTCTTTGGATCAGCCCTCGCGGAAGCGCCTACATCACCGGTCAGGCGGGCTCCGACTTCACCTTGACTTCGGGGGCCTACCAAGCCTCGGAAGGCAATGGCGCCTTTGTGGCGCGGCTCCATGACGATGCCGAAGTCTTTGTTCCCATTGTGCTCTCCACCACCGAATCCGATGGCGCCACGGTCAGCTCGGAACTGACGCTCAGCAATAGGGGAACCCAGCCGGCTACGCTGGAATTTACCTACACGGCGGCCGTTGGCGGGGGAAGCGGCACCG
This sequence comes from Candidatus Versatilivorator vitaminiformans, assembly GCA_027493295.1. Taxonomy (GTDB): domain Bacteria; phylum Acidobacteriota; class Terriglobia; order Versatilivoradales; family Versatilivoraceae; genus Versatilivorator; species Versatilivorator vitaminiformans. The sequence continues at coordinate 22,265 of JAPVWS010000310.1, forward strand.
CCACGGACAACCTGCCGGCCGGCAGGCAGCACATCGTGTCCGATGCCATTGATTACCTGAGAGAACTGGGGGTTTCCATTCCGGATTCAGGAAGCCGGGGAGGAAGTCTGTCGGTTCGTTTCTCCGGGCTGAACTCCGAATCGGAAGGGACGGTGGCCGTACGCACGACCAGGACGATTGACGGGGTCCGAAGCGGTTGGGCCTATCCAGGTGTTTCCACCGGATTTCACCAGCCGGTGTATCTCTGCGGACTCCGCCACGACGATGCGGATCGCAGCAACCTTGTGGTTCACAACCTGGGGTCCCAGGAGAGCGGCGAAATCACCTTGAGGCTGACCGTCGTCTCCGGCGATCCTCAGCAGCCGGATTCCCTGGTTCCTGATGATCAGACGCTGGAGCCGGATTCCCTGGTTCTCGAAGATCGGACACTGGAGCCGGGTTCATTCACTGAAATCGAAGATGTTCTCCGGTCCAACGGTCTTTCGCTGGAAAGTGGCTATGTGCGCGTCGAGAAGGTTGAAGGGCAAGCGCCCTACTATGCCTATGCCCTCCTCACCGACCAGGGAGGTTCCGATGGTTCCTTTATTGCGCCTGTTCCCGAAAAAGCGACCGTCGGCAGAGCGGGACAGACATTGCTCGCCGTGGAGAAAACCGCCCGGTTCAACAGTGAACTGGTGGTGACCAACTGGTCGGAGTCCCGGAAGGTGGTGGGGTTTTCGATTCTGTCCGATGGAATTCAAAACCCGCTGGGTGCCCGACTCCTCTCCCTGAGACCTCGGGAGCAGTTGATTGTGCCCGAATTCGTAAGTTGGCTGCACAACGAGGGAGGCGGACTGCCGGGGTTTTTCCCGGGATTGGGTGCTCCAGGTGATAATTTTTCCGGATCCATCTTTGTCACCGTCACCGTTGATGGAACCGCGGAGGACAGCGGCTATTACGTGGGGGTAAGGAATTCAACTCTCATGGACGGCCGCCGCAACGGATTTGTCCACTCGGCCGTACCTTATGGAGACTCCCACCATACCCCGGCCTGGGTGTACGGACTGCGCCAGGACCAGGAAAAGCAAACCGATCTGGGAATCGTCAATACAGGAGAGTTGAGCGACGAGACCAGCCTCTTTAGTGTCGAGATCTACGACGGAGAAACAGGAATGCTGGTCCATACCATCGAGGAAGTGGAACTGGAGGCCCGTAGGTCGATCCGGTTGGAGTCGATTCTTGAGCAGAACGTTCCGGAAACCGACCAGGGTTATGTTCGCGTCTCCCGAATTTCCGGGTCCAATCCGTTCCTGACCTTTGCCGTCGTTTCCGACGGATTCCAGGACAGCCAGTCCTCCGGGGACGCGTTCTTCCTATACGGTGTTCCCTGATTCATCTCAGAGTCGCGCCAGACCGTCTGCTATCCGTTGGCTGCCCTCGGCAAGGTTCTCCATGGATGTTGCGTAGGAGAGTCTGAGGTAGCCCTCTCCAAAGGCTCCGAAGGCCGTTCCCGAGAGCAAGGCCACACCGGCTTCCTGCAACAGATAGTCGGCGATTTCATCGCTGCTTTTGCCGAAGGAGCGAACGTTGGGGAATACGTAGAAGGCTCCAGGCGGATACAGGCAGCTCATTCCCGGAATTCGATTCAGCGCCTCGACCAGAAAATCCCGGCGCTTGCGAAATTCCGCCACCATCGAAGCCGTGGCGCCCCCGGCGTTGGCCAGTGCCTCCAACCCCGCCCGCTGGGCAAAAGGCGCCGTGCAGGAAACGCTGTTGGTCACCAGCTTTGAGATGTGGGTCTGCAGTTCCGGCCTCATGATGCCGTATCCAAGCCGCCACCCGGTCATGGCAAAGGTCTTGGAGAACCCGTCCAGGATGACGGTGCGGTCCATCATCCCCGGAATCGAGGTGATACTGCGATGCTCTCCCTCGTAGATGATGCAGGAGTAAATTTCATCCGCTAGAACCGTGATGTCATGCCGGGTGGCCAGATCCGCGACGGTGGCCAGATCGTTCTCCGTCAGCAGTCCTCCGGTTGGGTTTTGCGGGGAGTTGATAATGATCAACTTGGTTTTGGACGAGACTTTCGATTCAAGTTGCTCGGGGTCGAAACGGAACTCGAACTCCTCCAGCAAGGGCAAGGGGACCGGGGTGCCCCCGCAAAAGCGGATCATGGATTCGTAGATGGGGAAGCCCGGGTTCGGGTAGATGACTTCGTCACCTTCCTCCACCAGGGCCAGAATCAGAAAAAACATGATGGGCTTGGCTCCCGGCGTGACCACGACCCAGTCCGGATCGATGTTTACCGAGCGAGTTTGCCCCACGTGGTCGGCAATGGCTTCCCGCAGTTCCACCAAGCCGGCCGAAGCGCAGTAATGGGTGTATCCTTCCTCCATGGCGGAATTGGCGGCCTGGATCACGTTTGAGGGGGTATCGAAGTCCGGTTCCCCCAGTTCAAGGTGAACGACGCTTCGTCCCCTCGCTTCCAGCGCCTTGGCCTTTACCAGGACGTCGAAGGCCGTTTCCGTTCCCAGCCTCCCCATGCGGCTAGCCAGTTTTTCCATCATCTCACTTTCCTTTCTTCCTTCGTCCCACTGTATGGTTGTTACCGTTCCCCATCCACAAGCTCTTTTTCCCGGAGCAGTCGAAGGTAGAGCTCCCGCTTCGGAGAAGCCAACTCCTTGGCCAACTGCTTGATGGCATCCTTCCTGGAAAGACCCTGGTCCACCAGTCCCTCGAAACGAAGATCCAGTTCCCTGTCGCTGACCGACTCGGGGGCGGCCTCTGAGGATGACTTTTCCACTACCACCACCGCCTCTCCCTTGGGGCGTCGGCTTCGAAAGAGAGACGCCAGCTCTGCTGCCGTTCCGGTGACCAGTTGCTCGTGAACCTTGGTCATTTCCCGGGCGACGGTGACGTCTCGTGAATCCAGGATGTCGTCGATGTCGCTCAGGGTGGATGCCAGCCTCAGTGGAGATTCGAAGAAGAGCAGCGTACGAGATTCCGACCGCAACGCGCGCAGCCGGTTGCGCCGCGCCGCTCTCCTGCCGGGGAGAAATCCGAGAAACGCAAAGGAATCGGTGGATCTCCCCGAGACGCTCAGGGCGGAAATAATCGCGCAGGCTCCGGGGATTGGAGAAACGCGGACCCCGCGCTCCAGAGCGGCCCGAACCAGGCGATAACCGGGATCGGAGATGGATGGCGTTCCCGCGTCGCTGACCAGGGCGATGTCCATTCCCGATTCCAGTCGTTCCACCAACCAACCGGTTCGCTGTTGCTCATTGTGTTCGTGGTAGCTGGAGGTCGGAGTCGTAATCTGGTAGCGAGCCAACAGTTTTCTGGTGTGGCGGGTGTCCTCGCAGGCGATCAGGTCAGCTTCACCAAGGATGCGCAGAGCGCGCAAGGTAATATCTTCCAGATTCCCGATCGGTGTGGCTACCACGAAGAGTGTTCCTGCCATAACGTACCGGGGAATTACATCCCCCAATCTCGGAGATAGTGGAAGTCGTGACTGACGGACCTGGGAGAAAGCTTGCAGACCACCGGGCCGCGCCGCTTGAACTGGGAGCCTCGGATTCTGTTGACGACCATCTGGACAAAGTCCTTCTTGAAGCCCTTTTCCACCAGCTCTCGCTGCGAGACGCGGCGATCGATGAGCTCGTGCAGGAGTTCATCGACTTCGGCATAGGTGAACCCCAACTCATCTTCGTCCGACTGTCCCGCCCAGAGGTCGGCCGTGGGTTTCTTGTCGAGAATGGATTGTGGGACTTCAAGGTAACGGGCCAGCTTGAAGATATCGGCCTTGTAAAGATCTCCGATCGGATTGATCGAGGAGGCCATGTCTCCGAATAGCGTACCGTAGCCGAGCAGCAGCTCCGTCTTGTTGGAAGTGCCAAGCACCAGGGCATTGAACTCCATCGATTTGTCGAAGAGAACGATCATGCGGGCTCGGGCCATGGCATTGCCGCGACGCAGGGAACTCGCCCGCGATTGCGCCTCAAAGTAGCCGTCCACGATGGAGGTGATCTCCACGATCTCGCTCTGGACTCCGAGGGCCTCAACCACCGCCCGAGCGTCGGAGAGGCTCTCCGGGCTGCTGGTTCTGTAGGGCATCATAACGGCCAGAACGTTCTCAGGGCCCAGAGCGCGGGCCGCCAGAAAGCAGGAGACCGCCGAGTCAATGCCGCCTGACAGTCCGACCACCACCCGGTGAAATCCCGCCTTGCTCAGCTCGTCACGGATAAATCCCTGCAAAACCTGGTTTACCAGCGGGCAGTTCAGTTGCATGGACGTTTATTCAGTGGTCAGCGGGTAGTGAAGAGTGAAGAGTGGAGAGTGAAGAGCTATTTGATCTGCACGCCAAGCATCTTGTCGGTTTCGGCGCAGTCCTTCAACTAAGACTGGAATCGATCAGTTAAGTGTCTTGTGTATCTCGGCACGGTCCTTAAAAAAATGCAACTGGGTCATCAGGCGCTTGCCTATCTCAGCACCCTCCACTCACCACTCACCACTCACCACTCTCCACTATTCACTTCGTGATCTATCCGGTGGTCGGGTGACTAGGTCAGGGAACGCTGCCGGACAATTCGAGTCAGTTCCCTCAGGGTCAGATCCAGACGCTCATCCCGCAGGACCGGGGTGAAGAGCCGTGCCCGGCGGATCTCGTCCAGATCCAGCTCGGCCAGCACCAGGTCCTCTCCGGAGGTTTGGCTCCGGGCAATCACCTCTCCAACAGGACTGACGACCATCGATCCTCCGGGAAAGTAGGCCCCGTCCTCGATGCCGGCCCGATTGGCGTAGAGGTTGTAAACGGTGTAGAACTGGGACAAGGCCTTCAGCAGAGTTTCCCATCCCTGAGACGTCTGAAACCCCTCATTGGTCCTCACGCCCCTGCCGGGACTCGAGGAAAGCGTCACCACCACCCGTGCTCCATCCTGGACATGCAGGTAAAGGGTGGAAGGGTGCCAGAGGTCTTCACAGATCAGCAATCCCAACGGACCGAAGGGAGTCCGGACCGTCCGCAACTTCTCGCCCATGG
>JAPVWS010000311.1 GCA_027493295.1 Candidatus Versatilivorator vitaminiformans
TGGGGAAGAACCCCGGTCCTCCAATGGTGGCATTCAACTCCCCACTGACTGCCAGGATGCTGTCCCGGATTGCCTCGGCCTCCAACCTCAGCGGATTGCTCCGCCAGAAGTAGCGGTTGTCGGGATCCCGGGAGCGGTACTCCTCGGCGCGAGGGTTCCGAATCGACTGCCGGTAGACATTGGACTGCAGGATCAGCCGATGCACGGCCTTGATGCTCCAACGGTTCCGGACAAAATAGGACGCCAGAAAATCGATCAGCTCCGGATGGAGGGTCCCCGATCCGTTCCGTCCGAAATCGCTGGCGGTCCGCACCAGCCCCTCCCCGAAATGGTGCTGCCAGATTCGGTTCACCATGACCCGGGCCGTCAAGGGATTGCCGGGATGAGCGATCCACTCCGCCAGCGTCTGCCGGGGGTTCTGTCTGGGGTTCTTGCTCTTGAAGGGAAAACGGTCCTCAAGGGCGCTCAGGAATCCCGGCTGCACCGCCTCCCCTTTTGCCTTCGGATTGCCTCCCTGCAGCAGGTAGGTGGTGGGCATGGCCGGGTGAGGCCGGCGGGCTCCGTACCCGCTTTGAATCTCCCAGGCGGTGTGCACCCTGGGCTTGAAGTAGTCCCGATGGCTCACGTTGCCGTAGGCAGTGTTCTGTCTCTCGATCAGGCGATAGAGTTCCCGCTCCTCCCGGGTGAACAGAACCCCTCGATTGAGGGCGGTCTTCAGTTCGCCGGCATCGCTCGGCGGCACCACCCCGTCCTTGAGGTCCTGTCCCCCCACCAGGTGGAATGGCTTTTCCAGGCGCTTCAGGAATTCCGCCGTGGTCTTCTCTTTCAGTTCCTTGCGCTGGTCCAGCTCCCGCTGCCAGGCTTTGGAACGCTGCTCCCATGCCTCGGGATCGAGGCTCGGACCCTCGTATTGTGTAAAGGGAAGGTCGGCCTCACCCACGGTGAGGGAGGCAAAGAAGGCCTCCGTCCTGAAGTAGTCGCGAGCGGAAATGGGGTCGTACTTGTGGTCGTGACAGCGAGCGCACTCCAGGGTGAGCCCCAGGAACACCGATCCGGTGGTGGTCACCAGGTCGACCAGCAGATTCTGCCGCCCGGCGTCCTCTCCGACGACCCCCAGGTTGAGGAAGCCGAGGCCGAGCTTGCCCTCGGCGCCGTAAACCGCATACAGATCGCCGGCAAGCTGCTCCTTGACAAAGCGATCGTAGGCACGATCCTGATTGAAGGCGCGAATGACGTAATCCCGGTAGCGCCAGATGTGGGGGCGGGGATAGTCGGGACCGCCCCCTTCGGTATCGGCGTAGCGAACCAGGTCCAGCCAGTGCCTGCCCCAACGCTCCCCGTAGTGGGGGCTGCGCAGCAGTTTCTCGACCTCCTGCTCAAAGGCGTCCTCGGCCGGGTTTTCGAGAAACCGGATCATGGCTTCAGGGGAAGGCGGCAGGCCGACCAGATCGAAATAGACCCTTCGCAGCAGGGTTCTTCGGGAAGCCGGCGGCGCCGGTTCCATCCCCTGCGTCTCCAGCTTGGCCAGGATCAGGGCGTCGATGGGGTTTCTCACCCACCGCCGGTTTCGGACTGCCGGGATGGCCGGTGGCGTCAACTCGGTGAAGGGCCAAGCCGCCCTCACACTCCGAGGAGCATCGGCCGGGGGCGGCAGTTGGTCGATCCAGGCCGCGATCAGACCGATCTCCTCCTCCGGCAGCGGCGGTTCTCCCAGGGGCATGGCCGGCTGCTTCTCACCCCGAAGGTACTGGATCAGTGGGCTGGCCTCGGCATTGCCGGCCAGGACGGAGGGGCCGTTGAGGGCGCCTCCCCGAAGAATGGCCTCCGGCGTTTCCAGCACCAGGCCGCTATTGTGGGTACGGGAATCGTGGCAGGAGAGACAGCGGGTCTCCAGGATGGGTTTGATCTGGGTCCGGAAGCGGGACGAGGTGTCTTCAGCCGTGCCTGCGAGGGCCGCCAGCCCGGCGAAAAGAGCCACCCCGATTGAGATCGGTCTCAACAACTCGCACCCCACCCGGAAAATAAGTCACTATAGTGTAATGCCATCGCTATCGACAGAACAAGCCGGCCCTCATAGAATGACGGCATTCGATCCGGGAACCCTGAGCCACATTCTTGCGCGGGCGAATTCCCGATGCCCCGCCGTCCGATTCCAGGGGGAGCCGGCCGGCATCCGGTTCCGGCATCAGTCGCCCGCAGACCGGAAAGGAGAAAGCCATGCGGAGACGAAACTTTCTTCAAACAGCACTGACTGCGGGGCTTGCGGTGGGAGCACCTCCTGCTGCCGGCACTCCCGGACCGGCCCCCGGGAAGGCCAGGTATCGGGCTGGGGTGATCGGCCTGGGCTGGATGGGACTGCTTTACGACCTGGCGGAGCGCATTCCCGATCGCTTCGATGTGGATGACGCCGACCGGCCCAAGTGCAACTGGTGGCCGGAGCCGACCGCGACAGGCAACGGCTCGAGGCCTTCGGCCAACGCTACGGCATCCAGGCCCTCTATACCGACGGCGTCGAGATGATGGCAAAGGAAAGGCTCGATATCGTGGCCGTGGCTACCAATACCAAGGGTCGGGCCTTTCTCACCACCAAGGCGGCGGAGTTGGGCGCCAAGGGCATCTTCACCGAGAAACCCATGTGCCATACTCTGGCGGAAGCCGACCGTATGGTCCAGGCCTGCGCCGAGCGGGGAGTCGCTCTCAACTGCGGCGCCATCACCACCACCCACCCTTCCTTTGCCAGGGCCAGGGAGCTGGTGCAGCAGGGGGCCATCGGCGAGCTGGTTTCCATCGAGGCCTCAGGCCCCGGGGCTCAACATCAGAACTGGTCCTACTTTCTGGACGGCCCGCCGGCCTGGGTGTGCGGAACCGGGGATCAGTCCAGAAGAGAATCCGGAAGCGACGAGTTCAGGGGTCAGGGAATGATGGTGACAGACAACGGCCGGGTGGTCCACTTCCGCAGGGGCGCTCCCGGGGTCCGTCTCTGCGGCAGCAAAGGGGAGATGACCTTTTCCTTCGTTCCCGGCTGGCAGCTTTGGCAGGAGGCCAAGACGCCGGCGGGAAACGGACGGGTTCCGATGCCCTGGCCCGCCCCCCAGTTCGTCCCTCCCTACGGTGCCGTCTACAGCCTGGCCGATGTGGTGGACTGCATGGA
>JAPVWS010000312.1 GCA_027493295.1 Candidatus Versatilivorator vitaminiformans
GTAAACCCGGGCGTACTCGGTGCCGTCCGGGGTGCGGTAGCGGTAGCAGGCGCTGAACCGGGAAGGAAGAACAGCGGGAGGTTCGTTTTCGAGAGAAGCCGGCTGGAGGCAAGGCTGGTGTCCGTCCAGTGCGGGCTTGTGCCTTCCTCTTGCGCGGGCGTTGCGCCGGCCGTTCCCGAGCTCCGGCGCTAAGCCGAACTTTCGGGCGACTTCGAGGGCTTCCGGTCCCGACAGGCCCCGGGCGAGCCTCAGCCACTTCACCACCCCGCCGCCCTCCCCGCAGCCGTGGCAGAACCACTTCCCGGTCTCCACCTGGACCGAGCAGCTCGGCTTTCTGTCCTCATGGCCCGGCGAGGGACAGGAGCACATCCGCTCCGCGCCGCTCCCACGCCCCAGTTCCGGTCGGTCCTGTGAGTAGAGGCTCAGGTACGCGCCCGTCATCTGGAACCGCCCCCTAGAGGGCCTGTTCGCCGGCTGGCCTCTATCCTCCGGTTCAACCACTCGGTGATTTCCGATTCCAACCAGCCGACGGCCCGTTCCCCAAGGGATATGGGCTTGGGGAAACGCCCCTCGGAAATGCGCAGATAGATGCTGCTGCGGGAAAGCCCGGTGCGTTCGCGGACCAGGGGAAGCCTCAGGATTCTTGGCGTCAATGTCCTGTCGGATTCGATCTCGTTCATGAATCCGAGGCTAAAGGGTCGAGTTGCGCGAGTACAGCGCGGAAATCGAGCCGGAGGAATCCTACAACTTCAATGGGGTCAGCAAGTTAAGGAGGGAAGAAGGTGGAATTTCTGCGCTTGCCGCGCGGAGGGGCGTTTCGATAACTTCAGCAAATTGAGAAGGTTGCAGACGGAAAAGTCGAACGAAATGTTTTCGCGCAACTTTTTTCCCATTTTTTCACTTTTTCATATTTTTTCGGATGGTGCCCGGACGGAGCCCGCCTCCCAGGTCACTCCTCGCAATCTGCTGCGAGTACCAGACGTCGGACATGCCCGGTTTCTCTCTCTTGAGCGCTAGGTAGGCCTTCTGCAAGATCTTGTGCCTCTTTCGGGTGTCGAGCTTGCGCGCCTCCCGCATCACCTGGCTTGCCTTGATGGGGCCCTCCTGTGCGGCAGAGGTCTCCAACCACCGGCGTATGCGTGTGTTATCCATCCAGTAGCCCCCCTCACCGAAGCGAAGGACTTCTGACAGCGGCAGCGCGCTCGAACCTGCCGCCAAGGCCGACTCGCCCTCCAAGCGCAGGTTCAACATACGGTGGCGCTTCCCGGCCGATGCCATGCCGATTTCCAGCAACCGGCCTCCCTCCGCTTCCAACCCGCTCCAGTGAAGGGAGAGCCCGTCGGCGATGACCCGTCCCAGGATATCGGCGCTTGTCCGCCATTGAGCCAGACGGTCCACCCCTACGGGCACCCGGTTGACGTCTCCGCGCTTGTCGCATACAACCCAAGGCGGTGACGGGCCGGTTTCACCCTCCACCGGCATGGCGCATTGCATTCCGCAGCCCGGACAGACCGTGCTGCGAGCACGTTGTGCCTTTCGAAGGAGCTTCTGCTCCTTCAGGGCCCTGACCGCCTCTCGTGGCCATCGAGCCAATTCGCCAGCGTCGATCCGAACCTCCCGGCTCGGGGACGCTCCCACGCGGGCGCCCAAATCGAGCAGCACCTCCTCAGGACTCATAGTCACGTTTCCTCCAGTGCGTGTAGGCTCGAGGCCGGAGTCCTTCAGCATCGCTCGCAGCTTCAGGTCCCGCTCCCCGTAGCCGAGCGAGCAGGAATCGGGGCTGGTCAAGCAAATCGGGACCCTCCCGGCCGGTTTCTCCTCATTTGCAGACACCCATGCCACAAACTCCGCCTGGGTGACGTCGAACAGGCGCAGGGGGAGGCACTCGTCCAACTTCTCCAGAGCGTCGTGGATCGCATCCGGGTGGATGGAGTCGTCGGCTTCCAGCGTGATCCGGTCTCCCCTTCTGGCTCGCGAGGACAACCGCAGCTTTCTCACCGCCACGGCCCTGATGCCGCTGTCCCTGCCGAAGACAAACTTGAAGTCTCTCCGCCGGAGCGGGTCGAGGTCGTAGACTCTCCCGTTCGCGGGATCGGGCAGCCGGTCCAGCTTCAGAATCGCCGCCGCAAACATCTCCTGCAACGGCTCGCGGGCCCGGTAAGGCCCCGGAAAGTTCAAGTCCAGCGAGCCCTCCCGCTGAGAGTAGACGAAAACCACCTCGAAAGCGGGATGATGCTGCCTCAGGCCCAACCGGCCGTTCACCCATTCGATCTCCTGCCGGGAGTAGTCTTCGGGAAAGGCGTGGAAGCAGTCCAGACCACCCCGTCTGGAAGGTTCCACCAGGCAATGGTTGCCGCGGGCTTCGCTTCGTTGGAAATAGGTGCGGATCAGTTCTGCCAAATGATTGAGGCTGGCCGCGTCCATAGCCGCCGGCCGGTGTCCAAGGCTTTTTCGCTTCACCCAATGAGGCAGCTGTTCGGCATGACGGACCCGGGTGGCGCCCCTCCAGCATTCTCCGTGGTTCAACCGGGTAACCAGCGCCCGATGACAGTGGCTGGGCTGGAGAGACAGGGTCTCGATGAAGGTGCTCAACCTGTCGGGGTCATCCCGCCAGAGACGATTCGCCTCGTCGAGAATGGCGCAGTTCCCCTTCTCACAGCTCATCTCGAAGATCTCCCGGAACTCGCGCTCCAGCGTTTTGCGCCGCTCCTCGGTCAGTTCGAGCCAAGCCGCAAAATCCAGCACACTTCCCAGTCCCCGGCTCTCGGAGTAGCGAACCAGCAGATCATTCGGAATCTGACGGAAGAAGCTCCTGGCCGAGTAGTGACGGGCCATCTGTCCACTCCCGAACCGTTTCGTTCCCTACTCCTGAGCCGACGCGGGTCACCGTCGCAATGAGTCGTCCTCTGGTTGGATCCCGTGACGCTTCCGGCAGGTACGGTCCAAGACCGGAGGACCTCCACCGTTCGGTCCGGATCGGTAGTTCCGGTGCCGGGCGCTGCCGCGATTCGGCTTCTGTCGGATTCTTACTCCCGTCCTGGCACATGGCTCCCGCTACCGGCTCCGATCTACCCTTCAGCACGCCGGAGGCAGAAACATTCCTTCAACTTCATGAGGCGGAAAGAGTTCGGGGAAACCGATTTTTCGCACGGAATGGGCCGAAATTCGCCCGGGAAGCATTCTTGGGAAGCTACCCTACGTCGGAGGTCGAGAACGTGCAGCCTGCCCGGCAGGATCAGGGAATTTGAGGGTGTTTGATGGTGACCGGACCTTCCGATGACAGGAAGCCGCCGGCAGGGATCGCTGCTCGTCGGGGCTCCGTTGCAAGACATCTGCAGGTCACAGCGGCTGTTGCCGCCATCAGCCGTTCGGATGCCGAGGCGGCGACCAGGCAGGACCTGGCCGTTCTCAAAGCCGACAAATGGCCCAATGGCGCTTCCGGTGCCGGCGGCGCCGTTCCGCTCAACCAGTTCCTCGACTGGATCACCCGGCAGGCTGTTGCATCCAAGAAGACCACGTTCACGATTGTCACCAATCGAAGCATTCTCATCGGAAAGTTGCCGGCCCTGCTTGTTGCCTTGGCCGTTCCGGTCAGGTTTCAACCTGGATTCGCCGAGACTCAGGTCTTTGAGCAGTGCGCTACGCCGCTTGGCAAGGAGATCCCAACGCCCGAGGCGCCCCTGGCCGACGGTACACCAACGGGGAAGAAGCTCCCGGGGACTGCAGCGAAGCCGTGAAGCGGTTCCCTTCTCCCTATTCCTGAGACATCCTCCCTTCGACCTCCATGACCGGCAGCGTGGTGAAGATGCGGGTGTCGGGGTCCATTTCCAGGGCTATGGCGGTGAACTGCCCGTTCCCGACCGCGGTGCAGCGCACCGATCCGGCGAACTCCGAGGTGTCGGCCGCGGTAAACGCCTGGTCGATCGACCAGGAGATCTGGCCGTTGGCCGCCAGCGTAATGCTCACGGCGTCAAGCAGGACGCCCTCGCGCAGCAGCTCGCAGTCCACCACCGCCTCGGTCGATTCCAGGTTGTGAATCGCAACCCCGGTGTTAATGCCTCCCTGCTGGTGCCGCACCGGAAAGATGACGTCGCTCGTGGCTGCGCTGGCTCCCACCACCGCTTGGCCGACGTGCGGGAGGTCGAACCTCAGCATCCCGCCGATGGGGCCCTCCGAGACCACTTTGACCGACCCCGTCACCAGCGCCTCCCGGCCGTGGGTAGAGACCGTGAGTTCTCCCAGCGGCTCCATATCGGTCCGGACCGCCAAACCACCGTCCTCGGTGACCTCCAGATCGCCTCCGATATCCACCACCGTTTCCGGAGCAATCGACTCGCCTTCCGGATCGTAGAAGTAGATCACCGGGCGCGTCGGAGGAATGGCCCGATCCCAGGGCAAGAGCGGAGGGCCGCTCGGCTGCGTCTCCAGATTCACGAACACCAGTTCCGAGGTAGTGCCTTCCCCGTTGGCGAAATGCGCAAAGTTCAGGGTCGTCGCCCATGTCGCCGGGTCGGCATAGGGTTGGCTCACCTCCATGAGCGGCAGCGTGGTGAAGATGCCGGTGGCGGGGTCCATTTCCAGGGCTATGGCGCTGAACCGTGCCCTCCCTACGGCATCGCAGCGCACCGAACCGGCGAACTCCGACGTATCGGCCGCCGAAAACGCCTGGTCGATCGACCAGGAGGTCTGGCCGTTGGCCGCCAGCGTAATGCTCACGGCGTCAAGCAGGACGCCCTCTCGCAGCAGTTCGCAGTCCACCAGAGCCTCCCTCGATTCCAGGTTGTGAATCGCAACCCCTGTGTTGATGCCTCCCTGCCGGCGCCGCACCGGAAAGATGGCGTCGCTCGTGGCTGCGCTGGCCCCCACAATGGCCTTGCCGACATGGGGGAGGTCGTAGCGCAGCATCCCGCCGATGAAACCATCGGAGAGTACTTTGGCCGACCCCGTCACCAGTTCTCCCCGGCCGTGGGTAGAGACCGTGAGTTCTCCCAGCGGCTCCATTCCGGTCCGGACCGTCAGGGCGCCGTCCTCGGCGACCTCCAGATCTCCCTCCATATCCACAACCGAATCGGCGGCAATCGGGCTGCCCGCCGTGTCGTAGAAATAAAGTGCGGGACGAACCGGCCGGGTTCCCACATTCACGAACACCAGGTCAGAGGCAATGCCGTCCCCATTGGCGAAATGGGAAAAGTTCAGAACTTCCGGAGCTCTCGGCGTAGCTTCGGCCCGGTTGGAAGCCGAACTATTGCCAATGCGGTTCACCGCACGCACCTCGAAGACGTAGGCGGTGCCACTGTCGAGGCCGCTGACGGTATGGGTGGTGCCGGTGGAACCGGTGGAAGTCCAGGGGGGCCTGCGGTCGATGCGGTACTCGTAATCGGTGATCGCCGCACCGCCGTCACTGGCTGGAGCTTCCCACC
>JAPVWS010000313.1 GCA_027493295.1 Candidatus Versatilivorator vitaminiformans
GCCACCAATGCCTACGGCACCTTCCGGGCGCCTCAGGAACTGGTCCAGGAGATCAACCAGGTCTCGCTGAACGCCCCGGCCGAATACAAGACCGCCACCACCATCAACGGGGTGGGCCGAGGCGGCACCAACCAGTTTCACGGCGAGATCTGGATGCAGTTGGACCACCCCCGGCTGCGGGCCTTGACCGTGGGCCAGACCAGGCATCCCCCCGCCAAGCCGGGCGTCCGCTGGAACTACATGGCCTCCGGACCCATCTACATCCCCAAGGTCTACGACGGCCGTGACAGGACCTTCTTCCATTTCTACGTTCAACCCAACAGGAGCGACCAGAAAGCTCCCATCCGGAACTACGTTTACCCCACGGCGGCCATTCGCCGCGGGGACCTGACCGAGGTGGTGCAGCAGCATTTGAAGGGCGAGCCCGTCATCAATCCCTTTACGGGCCAGCCTTTCGCCAACAACATCATTCCTCAGGAGCTGCTCAGCCCGGTAGCGCAGGCGGCCTTGCGATACGCTCCCATGCCCAATGCTGTAAGCCCCTTGGGCACACTGGTCGACAACACCCATGGGTTCCAGTTCGGGAGCAACGTGGAGAAGGACTGGCACGTGCGGTTCGACCACGCCATCACCGACTCCAACACCATCTCCTTCAACCACTACGGCTACAACCGGGTTCTGGACGAAGGCACCACCGTTTCGCTTTCGACCTGGTTCGGCGACAACGCCACCCGCATGTGGAGCATCCAGGATTCGCACATGTTCTCCCCCACGGTGATCAACGAGTTCACCTTCGGGACCAACGATCAGGGATACGACCAGAAGGGTGCCACCACCGTGGGCAACACCCTGATCAGGGAGTTCGGCATCGACCTGGGCGGTCGCACCTCGCCCGAGGGACCCGGATGCCCCCAGATCTACACGGGCCTGTGGGGATTCCAGCCGGGCGCCCTCTCGGGTTCCTTCTCGGCGACCGAGCTCACCTTCCCCTTCCTGGGACGCTGCGGCGCCGGCGGTAACAGCAGCAATCCCAAGGTCTGGGTGATGAAGGACAACGTCTCCGTCAACAAGGGCACCCATCTCATCAAGTTCGGGGTGGAGGCCAACTGGGAGCGGCCCTTCGGGTCGGCCAACAGTGCGGACGCCTGGGGTATATATCGCTTCACCGGCCATTACAGCGGAAGCGACATTGCCGACTTCCTGCTGGGAATTCCCCGCGAGACGGGAATCGCCACCTCCCGCGCCCCCGTTCACGCCCGCGGCTTCGACTTCGGGGTCTTCGCCCAGGACGACTGGAAGGTGACCCCGCGGCTGACCATGACCTACGGCGCCCGCATCCAGCACTACGGCGCGCCCACGGACGCCAATGGCCTGTTCTATAACTTCGACTTCGACAACCTGCGGGTGGTGGTTCCCGACCGGTCCTTCCACCACGTGGTGCCGGTGTGGCCGCAAGGCGCGATTCCGGTGGTGAGAGCCAGCGACGCCGGCTATCCCCAGAGCCTGGTCAACTTCACCGCGGCGCACATTTCTCCGCGCTTCGGGCTGGCCTATCGCATCAACGACTGGACCGTGATCCGGGCCGGCTACGGCATCTACCACGTGCCCTTCGCCATCGCCGGAGCAGGCACGAGTGGCCTCGGGCGGGCCGGCTGGCTGGGAGGCCGCCAACCTGCAGACCCCCACCCCCAGCACCATTCCCTTCGACGAGCGGACCGACAAGTTCCCCTGGGGCCCGAACTTCTCCTTCGTCGACCGGCACGATCTGGGAGGGACCGGAAGCTTCCACAGCCTGGAAGTGGAAGCCACCCGACAGTTCAGCCGGGGCATCTACCTGCGAAGCTGGTTCGAGTGGAAGAAGAACCTGGCCGACGTCATTCCGGGGCTGTTTTCCTCTACCATCGGCTTCGAGGCCGAAGATCCGCTGGACCGCAAGCGCGACAAGGGGATCCAGAACGGTATCCGCCGGCAGCGCTGGCACCTGGCCATGGTCTGGGATCTCCCGGTGGGCCAGGGGCGGCAATACGCCACCGACGCCGGGGGCGCCCTCAACACCCTTATCGGCGACTGGACGGCCGCCTTCAAGTTTACGGGCGGCCAGGGAACGGCCTTCACGCCCAGCTACTCCGGGTCGGATCCCTCCAACACCGGTCGCTCCAGCGGCCGGCCGGACCAGTTGTGCAATCCCAACGGCTTCGGCGAAACGCCGGGCATCGGGTGGAACAAGTCCTGTTTCGCCATTCCGCCCGCGGGGATTGGCCGCTACGGCAACGCCAGCCGCGGGATGCTGATTGCGCCGCGTGACTGGGGAACCGAGCTCAACGTGTTCAAGCGGTTCAACCTGACCCAGTACGAGAACGGACCCTACTTCAAGTTCGAGACCTACATCTCCAACCTCCTGAACCACCGCAACGCCTCGGGTCCCTCCTCGACCAACATCTCGGCTGCCAACTTCGGACTCTTCCAACCCAGCGGGTGGGAAGCGCGCCGCATCGTGTTCCGCTTGCGTCTCGGCTTCTAGCAGGACCGAGCGCCGGATCCTTTACAAAAGCCCCGTGCAATCCGCACGGGGCTTTTTTTTGCCATCACTCCCTCCTTTTGGGGGAAAGCGTAGTGGCCTGGGATGCCCCCGGGAGCGCTGGCGTCCCGCCCGCATAGGACCAGGCACAGCTTTGGCCCTTTCTTCCACGTCTATCGACAGGGAACGCACCCTTGCTTCCTCTCCATTGCAGTAACCAATTTTGACCATTTTTGTTATTCCTGCTAGGATGGATGTCTGTACCATCCCGTGGAGGTGTGGTCAATGAATGTGTCTCTTACGTCGGAACTTGAAGCGTTTGTAGCATCCAAGGTGCGGAGTGGGCGCTACCATTCGGCCAGTGAGGTGATTCGCGAGGCATTGCGGCTGCTGGAGGAGCGTGAACAGTTGAAAGCCCTCCGAATTCGTGCGCTACGCGAGAAAATTGGCGAAGGATTGGAGCAACTGGATCACGGTGAGGGAATTGCCGGGGAGCTGATATTCTCCGAGCTCGAGGCTGAGTTGGGTATCCTGGAACAAACCCGGCACGAAGATTGAGTCAATACCTTCTTTCCCCAGCGGCGGTGAAAGACCTCAGAGAAATTCAAGCCTACATTGCACGGGACAGCATTGATGCATCCCGGCGGGTGGTCACTCAACTTCGCACGGCTTGCGAGCGACTCGCACGGAATCCGTTTATGGGACACAGTCGCGAGGATTTGACACATCAACCGGTCTTATTCTGGCCCGTAGGAGCGTACTCAGTCATCTATCGCCCAGAGACCACGCCTTTGGAAATCGTTCGGGTCTTGCACGGATCTCGGGACATTCCGAATCTGGTGTAACGCAAGCACCGTCCCTGCCAGCTTATCCAATAACACTTTCGGATTGACGCCGCTGAAAGCTTTGAAACCACCGTTCAACACGACCCGCCTCCTTCCAGTCTTTCTAATGCTGACGATTGGTCTCCCGCTGTTCTCGCGGGCGGATGCCTATCAGGATGCGTTGGCAAGCTACCGGTCCGGGCGTTACCTGGAGGCGTTGGTGTCCGTGCAGAGAGCCGTGAGCCAGGATGAAGGTAATGCCGACTACCACCTGCTTCAGGCCAAGGTTCTCGCCGAGCTGCGCCAGCACGGCGATGCTGAAAAGAGCCTGCAGCGGGCCAGCCAACTGCGTCCCCAATGGGTGGAGCCCTTCTACGAGATGGGAGTGGTCCTGATCAGGCGCGGGAATTTCCAGGAGGCAGCCACGACGCTGGCCAAGGGAGTCCAGCTCGCACCCGACTCGGTCAAGACTCGCTTTCTTCTGGGTGTCAGCTATCTTCAGATCAATCTGGACCATGCAGCCATGGAGCAGTTCAAGGCCGTGGAAGCGGCGAATCCGCGCTACCCTGCGGTTCACCACAGCATCGGAAGGGTTTACTTTCGGCAGGGGAGGGATGCCGAAGCCATTGAGCGCTTCAGAACCGAGTTGGAGCATGACTCCGATCATCACGCGGCCAGGTTTCTTCTGGGCAAGGCGCTGGTAAGGACCGGTCAGGCAGAAGAGGCGGTTGTGCAACTGAGGAAGCTTCAGGGAAAAGAAGTGGGTCAGGGGCAATTGCACTACTATCTGGGTGCGGCCTACCGTCGCCAGGGCAAACGGGCAGAGGCCCTGGAAGCGCTTCAGAGGAGCATCGCGCTCAATCCCAGCTCCTATGAATCGCACTACCTGCTGGCTCGGCTCTACCTGGAAACCGGCCAGCTCGGCCTGGCCCGGAAGCAAATGGCCATGTTCGAGCAATTGCGACAGAGAGAAGGGCGGGGAAGGGCGGTCGACCCCAGGAAGTTCGACAGGGAAGATCAGGAATTCGTGGAAGCCGACAGGGATTCCAATGGCCGGTTGACGCCAGCCGAATTCGAGGACTTCGTCAATACGCGAGTGAAGGGATTTGCAAGGCATGGCGAGTTCTTTCGAGGGCTGGATGGCGACGGTGACGGTCGGCTGGATCGCCGGGAGTTCTCCCGGCGGTTTGAGCTATTGCGACAGCTTCAGAGCCCATAGGGAACCTGTTGGGTAGGTCTGATGGAGGTGGATAGTCGACTATGGCGTTCCGAAGAGGGGCATTTCGGGTGAAGCCTCGTCGAGGGTCCGTTCAGCCGCCGCCGGCTGAGGGCCCGGAGCCTGTGCTGTCGGTTCGGTTGTCCTGCAGGTCCGGTTCCCGCGGAACCCATGACCGATCGGCCCGTGGCTCGATCGGGGTCGGGGTGGGGATTCTGCTTGTGGCGCAGTTGATCCAGGTTACGGCCCTCCCGGAGGCGATCCCCCAATTCGTCGACATTACCCGCTCCAGCAACATCACTTTCCGGCACCTGAACGGTCCAGAGCGGAACAAGCGCTATCTGTTCGAGCTCAAGGGAGGTGGCGCTGGTTTCTTCGACTACGACAAGGATGGCTGGCTGGACCTTTTCATGGTTCAGGGATCCACCCTGGAGAGATTCCGCAGGGGAGACAATCCCCACGGCACCCTCTATCGAAACCACGGAGACGGCACCTTCAAGGATGTGACCCGGAAGTCGGGACTGACGCGCACGGCATGGGGTATGGGAGTCAGCTTCGGAGACTACGACAACGACGGCTTCGCCGATATCTACCTCAACAACCTGGGAGCCAACTTCCTCTACCGGAACCGGGGAGACGGGAACTTCGAGGATGTTACGGAGCAGGCCGGCGTGGGAGGCTCCGGGTGGACCTCTTCCTCGGCCTTCGGAGACTACGACGGGGACGGGGACCTGGATCTGTTTGTCTGCAACTACATCCACTTCGATTTCGACAACCTGCAGCCACCCGATCCCAAGCTGGTCTGTCACTACCGCGGCACCACCATCCCCTGTGGTCCCCTGGGTCTCCAGGCAGGGTCCAACCGCCTCTACCGCAACAACGGCGACGGCACCTTTGCCGACGTCACCGCGGAATCCGGATTGGACGAGAACAACCACTTCTATTCTTTGGGCGTGGTGTGGGCCGATCTGGACGGCGATGGGGACCAGGATCTCTACCTGGCCAACGACAGCACTCCCAACCAGTTATACGTCAACCAGGGGAACGGCACATTCAAGGAAATGGGACTGCTGAGCGGTTTGGCAACCAGTGCGGCCGGAGACTTCCAAGGCGGCATGGGAGTGGATGCTGCCGACTACGACAACGACGGCCGGCTGGACGTCTTCGTAACCAACTTCGCCCACGACTACAGCACGCTCTACCGCAACCGGGGCGGCCTCATGTTCGAAGACCTGACCCAGCAGGCCGGGTTGATTCAGCCCGAGTGGCTGCTGGTCGGTTGGGGCACCGGGTTTTACGACCTCGACCACGACGGCTGGAAGGACATATTCCATTCCAACGGGCACGTTTATCCCTTTATCCTGGACGCCGAATGGTCGGAGACCTATTTCCAGCCCTCCTCCATCTATATCAACCAGCGGGACGGGACCTTCAGGGACGTGAGAAAGATGGCGGGAGGCGATCTCCAGAAGGAACTCTTGGGACGGGGGATGGCTTTCGCCGACTTCGACAACGACGGCGACATGGACTTTCTCATCGGCAACCTCAACGGCACCCCTCGGCTTTACCGGCACCAGGGGGCAGCGCCCAACCACTGGGTGATGTTCCGGGCCAGAGGGGTACGGAGCAATCGAGACGGTATCGGGACCCGCATCACCGTGATCACTGGCCGACTGAGGCAGGTCTGGGAGATCAAGCGAACCGTCGGGATCTACTCGGCCAGCGATCCCAGAGCCCATTTCGGATTGGGGAAAGCCGGCCGGATCGATCGGGTGGTGGTCAAATGGCCCAGCGGGGTGGTGCAGGAATTCAAAGACGTGGCTGCCGACCGGCACTACCTGATCGACGAAGCCAAGGGCCTGAAGAGGGAGTTCTTGTCTGAAACCCGTTGAGGGGATGTCCGGGTGGGCTTCATTCCGTGACGTCACCGTACCGAATTGGTTATTTTCATGGGCGGCTTGGACTGAGCGTTATCGGAGCCGTGCAGGTATGCGTTCCTTCGTCTTCCGGCAATCGTTATCCGGTCCCGCAGGTCGCGTCCCCGGATCCAACGGATGTTGGTGTAGTGGAATCCATAGGGTGAGCGAGGGGAGGAGTCGAAGGGAACATAGGTGAACCATTGTGACTTGGAACTGAGAACCCAACCGCCTCGGTTCTGATAGCCGAAACCGGGGTAGGCGGAATCCCGTCTTGCCAGGGAGAGACCCGCGTTCACCTGCACAAGTTCCCGTGCCCGCAGCCGGCTCCAGAGGTTGATCGGGTCCTTTCGGTGGTCCTTGTCGAGGCCCGACGACCTCGGCTTCAGCGAAGAAGAAGATGAAGCGCCGAGGAGCCAGCGCCTGCCGGATTTCAGATGGGTCTTCCTCCCCTCCGCTCCGGTCCACAGCACTCTTCCCTTGTAAACGGAAACAGCCGACTCCTGACCCGGAAGGACATCGAGCCGGTACAGGCCGCTGGTCCCAATTTGAAGCTCGGCCGATGGAGTGGACATGGTCAGCGAGTGAATCCTGGGGTTCAAGCTTGCCGATTCGATGATGACTGTGCCGTGGACCACCCGGAAGCGCATGCCCCTGTAGGTTGTTCCTATTACCTCGATCTCGGTGTTTTCGACGAGTCTCAAGTAGGTTCCCGGACTCAAGAGCAACTCCGCCCGGCTGTTGCCGGTTGTCCGCAAACCGCCTCCGGACTTGATCTGATAGCCGGCATTGGCACGTACCGGCCGGGTCACCTCTGGAACGGAGACCAGCGGACGCCGTCCCCAGAAACAGTTCAGCAGAAAGGCGGAGCGTTCCATTCCCCAGGGATCCAGTGTTGCCCACTCGTACTTGTCCATGCGTCTGACGGAGGGAGTTTCCACCAAGGGGTCCAGTGAGTAGTGCCTGCGCTGGCTCAACTCGGATTGCCGGCCCCCGGGACCCAGCCAGGACAACCGTCCTGAGAAGACCGTGACTCCGACCGGCCGTTCCCGGTGGACCCGGATCCGGTAGAAGCCGGGACGAACCACCCGCAGGCGTCCCGCTGAGGTGGAAACGGAAAAGACATGGTGTTTGCCAACGGCTCCTTCGGAATCGACCACGGCCTCTCCCTCCAGCAACCCGACATCAATGGCGGGGTAGTCGTCGCTCAGGACTTCCACTCGCGCCTTCCCGCCGAGGCGCAGGTAACTGTTGGCGGACAGGACGATTTCGACGCGGTCTCCCGTCCGCGTGTGCACCCGCTCTCCCCTTTTGAGGCGGCGCTCCGCCTGCAAGGGCTCGGATTGCGGGCGTCCGGCGCCCCGGACGACAGGATTTCCGCTGACGTGTCTGACATGGCCCGGCCGGGCATTGGTCACCGCGGCCAAAGCATCGGGAGACCGTGGATATGCCGGGAGGGGCCACTGAAACAGCAGTCCAAGGACAAAAATTGCGATGATGACTCTCACGGAATGACCCGCCGTTGACAGAGGGTTTTCAAGGCGCAAGCAGGCTCCACAAAGCATATATTTTTCGCCTGGAGGTTGCGCTGAAAAAATGCTAGCATGCGGTTAATAATTGCGCTTCTACGGCGAGTATTGTCATGAAGGTCATCCGTTCCAATTGGCTGTATTTTCTGCTCGTTCCCCTGACGGCCCTGGTCGTAGCCGGCGCGCTTTGGGCGGAATTGAAGCAACCGGGCCGGACTGTGCACTGGGTAATCAAGCCGGTTCCCGCTCTCTCCAACATCTCCCCCAATTCCTCCCCATCACGTGACTCCACCCTCACCATAACCGTGAGCGGCGACGGGTTCGTGGACGGTGCCTCGCTGGTGCAGTGGGGCGGGGAGGATCTGCCCACCACCTTTGAGAGCACCAGCGAACTCACGGCTCGCGTCTCCCCACAACGGCTGTCCACCCCGGGGGACGTCGCCATTACCGTTTTCAATCCGGAGCCCGGCGGAGGGACCTCCACCTCGATGACCTTCACCGTCGTGGAATCGGAACCTTCTCTGAGTCTGTTTGTTCCGGTGGTGGCGTCCTTGTCGGGAGCCAACGGCTCAACCTATACCTCGGAGATGACCCTGACCAACAAGACGGACGCCGCGGTCACCCTGAGTTTCCGATATACCGCTACGCCCAGCAATGTCACCGGGCTGGTGTCCGATGTTCAATTGTCCCCGGGCCAGCAAATCGAGTCCGACGCCATCGACTATTTGAGAGGCCTGGGGCTGCCGATTGCGTCCTCCGGCAATCGAGTGGGAACGGTGATGGTGCGGGCCCTGGGAACTTCTTCGCCCGCGGACGTGGCCGTGACGGTCAGAATCAGCTCACCGGTGCCCGAGGGACGAGCGGGACTTTCCTATATGGCTGTGCCGGTGGCCACCGATGCTCTCACCGGGCCGTCCTACCTCTGCGGCCTGAGGCAGAACGAGACCGACCGCACCAACGTAGCCGTCCAGCACGCTGGAACTTCGGGAAACATCACGCTGCGTGTGAGCGTCTTTTCGGGGGATGCCACGCTTTCCGATCCGCAACTGGTCTCGGAGGTGGCACTGCCGCCGGGGGGGTTCAAGCAGTTCAACAGCATCTTGCATTCGAAGGGTCTGACGCTGGACCAGGGCTATGCGAAAATCGAAAGGATCTCCGGTGACGCGCCCTACTATGCCTATGCGGTGATCAACGATCAGGCAAATTCCGATGGCTCCTTTGTGTCTCCCGTTCGGGAAGACTGGATGGCCGGGCGTTCCGGATTGACGCTTCCGGTTGTCGTGGAGACCGGCGAGTCGCACAACGAGGTGATCGTCTCCAATTGGTCCACAGAGGCCAAGACGCTGACTTTCGATTTCGTCGATAGCGACATCGACGGAGGGAAACTCTCCTTTTCGATGGATATCGAGGCGGGCTCGCAGCAGATTCTGGGAGATTTCATCGATCAGGTCCGTCAGTCCGGATTTGAAGCTCAATTGCCGAGTGGTGGATCCTATGCCGGTCCCTTGATGCTCACGGTCGACGGAGACGCTGACACGGAGGGTGACGGAGACGGACTGTTTCTGGGAGCTCGAACGATGACGCCGGGAGGAGGCGGGCAGTACAGCTTTTTCTACCCGGGAGTGCCGACCGGGACCGAGTTCAGCACCGGGGCCTGGTTGTATGGGTTGCGGCAGGATAGCGAGGACCGCACCAATTTGGGCCTGCTGACGACCTCGAGTGCGGGCAACGATGCCAATACCTACGAAATCGATCTCTACGATGGAGCCACCGGGCTCATGGTGCAAACACTCACCCGGGAAGTTTCCGCCAATCAATGGGCCCAGATCGAAATGATCCTGGAGCAGGCCGAAATATCCCAGGGTTACGCCCACGTCAAGCGAACGGCCGGAGCCAACGACTTTATTACCTACGCGGTGATCAACGACGGTGGACAGCCGAATGAACGCAGTGACGATGGGACTTTTGTTCTAGGAGTGGCGGACATTGCCCAGTAGAGCCGTTGCTCATTCATCCCTTGGATTCCCCCCATCTCCTCACCACGCCAACCCCCTTCTCAAGCGCTCCGGTGGCGGAGCATCGCGACGAGCCTGATGGGAGAAGGCCGAACAGCCTTCCCTGGGCCTTCTTATCGCGAAACCACCCGGTGATTATTGGCCGCATTGTCCATCGAACCCGGTGCGTTCTGCTTCTCGGGTTGCTCTGCGGTCTGCCCCTGCAGGCGCAGAGGCCGGTCGGCAATCCCCACCAGCCCTCACTGAGGCCTCAGCCCTACCAGCGCGCCGAAGACTGCCTGCCCTGTCACCGTCGCCAATACGACGAGTTGCGCAGCTCGGTCAAGTCCGGCTACCGAAGCGTCAGCTCGGTGTTCAACGCCTTGGAGTTGTCCGGAAACTTTCTGAGTGGCGG
>JAPVWS010000314.1 GCA_027493295.1 Candidatus Versatilivorator vitaminiformans
CTGGTCTTCGCCAACAGCGGCTTGAGCTACCACGTTCCGGTGGATCGATTCAACCAGTCCTTCATCTACTGGGGCGCGGAGAGCGGATACAGCCCGGAGCGCCGAACCAGCCTGAAGACGGTGCTGGCCCGAGACCTGGAGATCGCCGATCTGGACCGGGACGGCTCCCTCGACCTGGTCTTCGCCATCGAAGGCAACCGCGATGAAGAGTCGGGCGCCTGGATTTACTGGGGGGACGGAAAAGGGGATTTTTCCAGGCGTCCGGTCACCAGGCTGTCCGGTGAGCGGAGCTCGGCAGTGGCCGCCGGCGACCTCAACGGCGACGGATGGCCGGAAGTGGTTCTGGCCAACGGCTTCAGGCTTCGGGCCCGGGAGATGGATATCTACAACATCGTCGATACCGTGGCTGTGGATTCGTATGTCTACTGGGGCGGTCCGGGGGGCTATGAGGCCAAGGAGCCCAGCCGGTTGCCGACGGTGGCCGCCAGGGACGTGCAAGCGGCCGACCTCAACGCGGACCGCAGGCCCGACCTGGTCTTCGCCAACGGGGCCGGAGGGGCGGCCTACGTCTATTGGGCATCGGCCGAAGGGTTCCAACCGAACAAGCGGTTGGCCCTCCCCACCTCGGAAGCCGCCGCCGTGGAAGTGGAGGATATCAATCGAGACGGCTTCCCGGACCTGATCTTTGCTCAGCGAGCGGACCGCCTGGCCCGGGATGGCGGCTCACTCATCTACTGGGGCAGCGACCAGGGATTCAGCCGGGACCGCAAGCGGACCCTTCCCACCTTGAACGCCAGCGGAATCGCTATCGGCGACCTGGACTCCGACGGCGCCCGGGACCTGGTTTTCGCAAACAAGTCGGACGGCAGCCGCCGGGTGCCCTCCCTCCTCTACTGGGGAGGTCCCGAAGGCCGCTACAGCCAAGAAGCACGGCTGGAGCTCGGCAGCGGCGGCGCCGGTTCCTACGCGGCGGCCGACCTGAACCGGGACGGATTCCCGGATCTGTTTCTCCCGGAACAGCCCCCCGCCATTTACTGGGGCGGACGGGAGCCCTATTCTCCCAGCCGCACTTCCAAGGTGGACTCCGATCCGGCGATGTCGGGCCGGTTCGCCGACTTCAATCGAGACGGCTACCTGGACCTGGCGCTGAGCGAGTGGCAGCCGGGACATGAGCAGACCAGCCTTCTCTGGGGAGGCCCCGGGGACTTTTCCCTGGACAACCGCTTTGTCTTCCGGGTGGGAGGGTTGCGCCACCACCACTTGGCCGACCTGGATCGCAACGGCTGGCCGGACCTCATCTTTACCAGCACCACCAACCGCGAGATCTTTATCTACTGGAACGATCCGCAGGGCTTCGACAACGCACGCAAGACCCGCTTGGCTACCGGGGTCGCCGCCACCGTCGAAGTGGCCGACCTCGATGGAAACGGCTGGCTGGACATCATCGTACCCAACCTGTTCGATCCCGATCCCGATCCCGACAAGCCTCAATCCTTCGGGGGCTCTCCTCAGGGCGACACCTTCATCTACTGGGGCGGCCCCGACGGCTATTCCTCGTCCTCCCGCCAGGTTCTGCCCTCCATCGGAAACGCCGACGTGGCCGTGGCCGATCTGGACCGGGACGGCCGTCTGGACCTGGTGCTCACCAGCTATCACGCCGGCCACACCCGCAGCCATCCCTCCACCATCTACTGGAACAGCGCCCGGGGGTTCCAGCCCGATCGCTTCACCCGGCTGCCGACCAACTCGGCCTCGGGCGTCCTGACGGCCGACTTCGACCGCAACGGCTACGAGGACATTCTCTTTTCCTGCCATTCCAGGGACGGAAACCACCGCAACCAGGCCTTTCTCTACTGGGGCGGCCCGGCCGGATTCTCGACCGACCGGCGCAGCCATCTGCCGGTATTGGGACCCCATTACCTCAGCGTCATCGACATCGGGCACATCCATGACCGCGGCGACCGCTACGACTTCATCTCGCCGCCGTTCGACGGCGGTCCCGGAACCGTCTTCTCCACGCTGGCATGGAAGGGCGACACGCCCTGGCGGACCGGCCTGGAATTTCAGCTCCGTGCGGCCGATACGCGCCAGGGATTGGACGCCGCCCCCTGGCAGGGTCCCCGGGGTCCGGACAGCTTCTACCGAACCTCGCCGGCCGGGATCGATGGCCTCCCCCCAAAGGCCCGCTGGATCCAGTACAAGGCCAGCCTGATCAGCCCGGACTCCGCCAACAGCCCGGTGCTACGATCGGTATCGGTCGGGTATGGACGACAGGGTGAATGACGGACTCGGAAGGATGAGTCGCGCCCATGGCGACAGAGCTCATCGGCTACAGCGACAAGTTCTGCGTGGCCCCCGGAGAAAAGCTGGCTTTCAAGGTCAGCACGGACCTGCCCCAATATGAGGCCGCCATCGTGCGGCTCATCCATGGAGACGAGAATACCGCCGGGCCGGGCTACAAGGAGGAAGTCGTCCCTACCCCGATCGACGGCGCCTACCCCGGCCGCCGGCAGGAGATCCACTGCGGATCCTGGCTGACGGTTCCCGACCGGCCGGCGCTGAGGGGACTGAAATCGCTCACCCTGCAAGCATGGATCTTCCCGACGGGAACCGACCGAGAGGAACGGCAAGGACTGATCTCGAAGTGGTGGTCGTCGGATCCGGCCGGGTACGGGCTGGGATTGGGGCCCGGGGGAGACCTGGAGCTGCGGGTGGGCCGCCCGGACGGCGACAGCTACAGCCTCTCGACCGGACGGGCTCTGCGAGGACGTCACTGGTATTTCGTGGCCGCCACCATCGACGTCCCCAACCGAAGGGTCCGACTGTGCCAGCAGGAGTGTTTCGGACCCGGCCCCGACACCACCTCCTGCAGTGTCACCGGCACGCTTCCCCGCCAGGCGGAGCTCGACAGCGACGCCCCCCTGCTGATGGCGGCCGGGCGCGCTTGCCGCCTCGACGGGCGCATGCTGGGGAAAGAACTCTATGACGGCAAGCTGGAACGACCCGGTCTCTTCAGACGGGCCCTGGGGAGCGAGGAGCTGGAGCAGTTGAGACAGGGCGCCCTTCCCCTCGAGGTGGGGCGGCAGGACCTGGTCGCCGCCTGGGATTTTTCCCGGGAGATGCACACCTCCCGGGTCAGTGACCTCGGCCCCAACAAGCTTCACGCGACCGCCGTCAATATGCCAACCCGGGCCGTCACCGGACACAACTGGAGCGGCCGGGAGACGGACTTCAAGCAATCCCCCACGGAGTACGGCGCCATCCACTTCCACGGCGACGACCTGGAGGACGCGGCCTGGCGGACCGACTTCACCCTGGAGGTTCCCCCCACGCTCAGGAGCGGAATCTATGCGGCCCGCCTCAGAGGCGGCGATGGGGAGGATCACATCCCCTTCTTCGTCAGGCCCGGCGAGGGAGCAGAGCGGGCCCGGGCAGCCCTGTTGGTCCCCACCCTGACCTACCTGGCTTACGCCAACGAGAGGATGGACTACAGCCCCAGGCTGGCGGCCTTGATGGACAGCCCGCGCCCGCTCAATCGGGACCCGAGAGACCTCTACCTGGTAGACCACCCGGAGCTATCGGCCTCCCTCTACGACCATCACCGGGACGGAAGCGGTTTCATCTACGCCTCCCGATTGCGACCCATTACCAACCTGCGTCCCAGGTACCTCAAATGGCGCCTGGGAGGCCCTCGCCATCTGGCCAGCGACCTCTACCTGGTCGACTGGCTGAATGCCAAGGGATTTGACTGCGATGTCATCACGGACGAGGATCTGCACCATCAAGGCCTGGAGCTGTTGCGGGACTACCGGGTCCTGCTCACCGGCACCCACCCCGAGTACACCACCGGTTCCATGTTGTCGGCCCTGGAGCAATACCTGGGCCAAGGGGGACGGCTGATGTACCTGGGGGGCAACGGGTTTTACTGGGTCGCCAGTCTATCCGAGGAAAAACCCCAGGTCATGGAAGTCCGGAGGGGCCACGCCGGGTCGCGGACCTGGGAGTCTGCTCCCGGAGAGGTCCACCACAGCACTACCGGGGAGATGGGAGGGCTGTGGCGACACCGGGGCAAGGCTCCCAACAGCCTGGTGGGAGTGGGCCTTTCCTGCATGGGCTGGAGCACCCGGTCTCCTGGCTACGCCCGCACTGCGGCCAGCGGCGACCCGCGGGCGGCCTTCATCTTCGAGGGTGTCGGTGACCACGAGATCATCGGGGACTTCGGCCTGGCCATGGGCGGGGCCGCCGGAGACGAGCTGGACCGGCTCGATTTCGATCTGGGGACCCCTCCTCACGCCCTGCTGCTGGCCTCCTCCACCGGCCACAACCACCATTACCAGCAGGTCATCGAGGACATTCCCCAACTCAAGAGCGAACGGCTCTACGGTGGCAGCACCCATCCTCCGATTCGG
>JAPVWS010000315.1 GCA_027493295.1 Candidatus Versatilivorator vitaminiformans
CGTCATGGCAATGGGGGCCACCACCCAGCCCAGAAACTGGACATACCAGTTCACGAACCGGTCCAGCCCCACGAAGCTCCCCACCAGGCCCACCAGCCCCGCACCGGCCGTGGCCAGACGGCGGGTGAATTCCTGCCCCCAGACCATGGGAATGGGAGGCGCCGAAAATGCCAGTCCGGCCGCGTAGGTGCCTCCCTGCACCGTCGACTGGGCGCCGAACCAGCCGAACACCCAGACCACAAAGGGCAGGCCCAGGGCCTGAGCCATGATGAATACATTGAACTCACCGGTGAAGGCGGCTCCGATGGCTCCCCCCCAATACTGCATGGTGACCAGTCCGGCGTAGGCCGTCAGGATCCCCACCAAGGCCTGCTTGCCGTTTTTCCAGAAGCGGGCCATGTCGGAAATGATGGTCACCCCGACCAGCCAACCGCCGGCCGCCATATCGAACCCGATGAAGGCAGGCGCGGTGGGATCGAACCACTTGTTCCACAACACGCCGAAACCACCGGCGCGGGTGAGCGTGGCGTCGATGATCATGAAGACCAGGACCAGGAAACCGGGCACGGCAATCCAGTCCACGTAGGCAATCCAGCGAATGCGCACCACTGCCGGAACGATGAACAGGACCCCGATGGCGATGGTGGAGATCAGCCAGGGAGCCGAGCCGGCCTCCCAACCCCAATGTCCGGTGAGACCGTCCCGAGTCATGTTCAGAATGACCGAAAACCAGCCCATGCTGGTCAATCCCATCAGCACATTGGGCAGTACCACTCCCTTGCGCCCGAAGGTGTAGCGGTAGAGGAGCGCGCTGGAATACCCGGTCCGGGCGGCGGCGGCCCCGATCAGTGCTCCCACGATCCCGTTGCTCAAGGTCCCGAAGAAGATAATGGGCATGGACAACTTCAAGGGAAAGGACTGACCGACGATTCCTCCCACAACGAAGCTGGACAGCACCAGCACCCATCCCCAGAGAATAATGGAGTTGTTCCAGTAGCTGAGCCTCCTCGACAGTGGCACCTTGGACCGAGCGGCGTCTCCAACGACCGCCCCTGACTCAGCGCTCCCGCTTTGTGTCGACAAGTTGCAACGCTCCTTTCAGCGTGGCTCTCTCGGACGCGGTCGGCCTCAGGCCTGCCCTCGGACCACCGCCTCCAACGCGGACAGACAGCGATCGACTTCCTCGGCCGTATTGTAATGCACCAGCCCCAGCCGCACGACGCCCCCGGATTCGTACAATCCCAGCCGTTCGATCAGTGCCTGGGCGTAGAAGTCCCCTTCCCAAAGGAAAAATCCCTTCTTTCCCATCTCGGCGGTGATCTCCCGGGGAGAAAATCCCGGAACCGTAAAGGCCGCCGTGGGTGTGCGGCAGTGGAGCCGGTCGCGGTCGGTGACTCCCCACATCTTCAAACCCTTGATCTGCTCCAGGCCGTCCAGCAACCGTTGGAACAGGGGGCGCTCATAGCTCTCGATGGCGGACAGGCAGGTCTTCAGGTGCAAGCGCCTGCCCTCAAGCTGCGGATAACGGTCCCGGTAGGCGCCGCCCTGCCGCCGGCCCAGTTCTGCCAGGTATTCGACGGCGGCCAGACTTCCAGCGATTCCCTCGTGGTTCTGGGTCCCGATTTCGAAGCGAGGCTTGGCCGGCCTGATCTTGTAGGCCGGAAGCCGCTCCAGCACCTCCTGTTTGCCGTAGAGCACGCCCACGTGGGGACCGAAAAACTTGTAGACCGAGAGGGCCATCAGATCGCAGTCCAGCGCCTGCACGTCGATCGGTCCGTGCGGAGCGTAATGCACAGCGTCCACGTAGACCAGCGCTCCAACCTGGTGCGCTTTCTCGATCACCTCCCCCACCGGGTTGACGGTGCCGACCGCGTTGGAAGCGTAGCCGATCGCCACCACCTTGGTCCTCGAATTGAGCTTCGACTCCAGCTCTTCCATGTCGAGGGTGCAATCCTCCGGGTGGATGTCGATGCAGTGCACCTTGGCGCCGTGCTCCTCCAGGGCCTGCCAGGGAGAGACGTTGGCTTCGTGGTCCAGCACGGTCACCACCAGTTCGTCGCCGGGCTGCAGCGTCTTGCCGATGGCCCGACTCACGTTGTAGGTGTGGGTGGTCATGTTCAGACCGAAGGCGATTTCATCGATGGAACGGGCGTTGAGGAAATCGACCATGGCCTGGTCGGCTTCTATCAGCATGCGGTCGGTGTCCTCGCTGGTGACGAAGGTTCCCTCGATGTTGCAGTTCATGGCCATGTAGTAGTGAGCTACGGCATCCATGACCTGCCGGGGAATCTGGGTCCCACCCGGGCCATCGAAAAAGACAGCCGGGTGGTTGTTGACGGTGCGTTCCAGCGACGGGAATTGTTTACGGATTGAATCCAGGTCGAGCAAGGGGGGAGATCTCCAGGTTGGTGCGGGACAATTGGCACGGACCGCGATGCGGTCGGCCTTCTAGAAGAGGTTCCAGGGCGGGACCAGCGCCTCGATCCGGTCGGTGGCGGGCTTGAAATGGGCGGCCGCTTCGTCCACGACCGGCGGCCGATGTCCCGCAAACAGATGGTCGGGACGGAGCCGGGCCAGCCGTTCCACGCTCCTCATGGATTGGTGCAGGTCGCAGTCCCCGATGTTCTGCAGAAGGATCTTGCCTTCGGGGAAGATGGCGTCGCCGGCGAAGAGAGCCAGTTTGCCCCCGTCCTCCACCAGGAAGGACATATGCCCTGCGCAGTGGCCGGGAGTCGCCACCACGCGGAAGGCCTTGCCGCCCAGCTCCACTTCCTGGTTGTCGTGAAGCTCCAGGTCCACCGGGCAGGGCAGGAACTGGAACTCGGGGGGATACATTCCGGTGGAACGTCCCTTGTCCAGGTTGATGGCCTTTTCGTCGCCGCTGCGCAGCCAGTCGGCGGCTTCCGCCGAGAGGGCCACTTTCAGGTTGGGCAGCCGTTGCTTCAGGGGGGCGGCTCCGGCGGCATGGTCACCGTGAGCGTGGGTGAGCAGCAACCATTCCACCCGGGCGGGATCCACGCCGTGCCCGCGGATATTCTCCACAACCTGGTCGGCGCCCATGCCGCCGCCGGCGTCGATCAGCAGGTAGAGGTCCCCGGCCCGCATGAGGTAGACATTGCAATCCATGCGGTCGGTAAACACCGTCTCGGTCTCGCCTCCGCCCACCAGAAAAACCGTCTCAGTCACCTTCATGAACCAGCCTCCTGATGCTATTTCGCATACTCCGGCTCTTCCCGGTCCAGGATGCGCCGGATGGCCTGGAAGTGCAGGCTCCGCATGGCCGCCAGACCCCCCTGCATCACGGGAGCCACTTCCTTGACGGTGGACTCCGGAATTTCTCGTAGTTGCTGTCCGGAAGATTGAACAATGAACTGGGACTGGCAGGCCCGTTCCAGGTAGTAGAGGTCGTCGAAGGCGTCCCAAACCGTGGGCCCGGTCACAATCACCCCGTGGGCGCCCAGAAAGGCCACATCGTTGTCGCCCATGGCCGCGGCCAGGCGGTCACCCTCCGAGCTTTCAAAGGCCAACCCGCGATACTCGTCGATATAGGCCACCCGGCCGTAGAAGCGGAGGGCATTCTGCGAGGCCATCTGAAGCCTGCCCTGCTCCAGCAGACAGATGGCGGTGGCGTAGGGCATGTGGGTGTGCAGCACGCAGCGAGCCCGGGGCTTGGCCATGTGTATGCGGGAGTGAATGAAGAAGGCCGAATCCTCCACGGTGTTGCTGCCCTCCAGGATGCGGCGGTCCTTGTCGGCCAGGACCAGGTCGCTGGCACACAGCTCGCTCCAGTGGAAGCCTATCGGATTGACCAGAAACTGGTGGCCGTCGTCCGTGACCGCCAGGCTGAAGTGGTTGCAGATCCCCTCGCTCAGCCCCAGACGTGCAGCCCAGCGGAGGGCGGCGGCAAGGTCAATCCGCGCCTGTCTGATTTCCTCGGGTGTGATGGTGGATTCCTTTCGGGAAGAGAGTGGGCTAGAAGCCCTGAGCCTCGAAATGGGGGCGAATGGCATCGTCGTAGGGTCGGCCCCCGTTCTGGAAAAAGCCCATCCAATAGTAGGGAACCGATCCCCGGCGGACCATCTCA
>JAPVWS010000316.1 GCA_027493295.1 Candidatus Versatilivorator vitaminiformans
GGGCTATCTGAACGCCTTCGACGCCAGGACCGGCCGGCGGGCCTGGAGGTTCTGGACCATTCCCGGGCCGGGAGAAAAGGGCCACGAAACCTGGAAGGGAGACAGTTGGAAGTACGGCGGCGGGGCCACCTGGATGACCGGCTCCTACGATCCGGAGTTGAACCTGATCTACTGGGGAGTGGGCAATCCGGCCGCCGACTTCTATGGCGAAGACCGAACCGGGGACAACCTCTATACCGATTCCATCGTAGCTCTGGATGCCGACAGCGGGGAGTTGAAGTGGTATTACCAGCAGATTCCCCACGACGTCTGGGACTGGGATACCGCCTACGAATGCTTGTTGGTCGACCTGCCGGTCAACGGCAAGAAGCGCAAGCTCCTGATCAATCCCAACAAGGGCGGGTACACCTGGGTCCTGGACCGGACCAACGGCGAGTTCATCGGCGCCTGGCGCTTCGTTGAAAACCTCAACTGGATCGAGGGGATCGATTCCACCGGGAAGCTGCTGGGACGGATGGAGCCCAAGGTGGGAAAGCCCACCCTGGTCTGCCCGGCCATCGGCGGGGCCCGAAGCTGGAACCACGGGGCCTACAGCCCCAAGACGGGGCTGTTCTACAACACCGGCATCGAGTGGTGTCAGACCCTCACCGTGCAGAAGGAGGACCCCAGGCCGGGTGAGACCTTCTTCGGAGGGGTGTTCGAGCTCAAGCCTACTCCCAAGGGAGAACCCGGCAGCCATCTCGACGCCGTGGATCCGGTGACCGGGGAGAAGAAATGGAGCTACGATTCCAAGTACCCCTTGCTGGCCTCGGCGGTAGCGACCGGTGGCAACCTGGTCTTCACCGGCGATCCCGAGGGAGATTTCTTCGCGCTGGATGCTGAAACCGGCAAGAAGCTGTGGAGCTTCAACACCGGTTCCGGCCACCGCGGCTCTCCCATCAGCTATGCGGTGAACGGCCGGCAGTACATCGCGGTCCCGGCAGGCTGGGGATCGGCGGTGGCCGGACTGATGCCCCAACTCTGGCCCGAGGTGGAGGACTTCCCGGGCGGAAGCGCCCTGATCGTGTTTGCCCTGCCTGAATAGGGGCCGGTCGCGGGTAAAGGGGTTCCATGAGGAGCACGAAAGGAAAAAGAGTTATCCACGAGGGGGCACGAAGGGCCGCTAAGGGGTTGGAGACGGCTCCAGAGGGATCTGCCGAAGGCCGGGAAGGAGGAAAGGATATCCGAGAACGCGCAGCACCGGGGACGTTGTTGAATCACTGGAATAAGTTGGATCGGCCCTTCCTGAATTGCTTTGTTCAACAACGTCCCCTACTCTCCCACAGCATCAACTCCTCACGGCAGGCGATGACGCAACACCTGGACGTCTTGGAGGCCGCCGGGCTGATTCGCACGAGGCGCGAGGGGAGGTTGAAACTCCACTGGTTCGAGGCCAGCCCGCCGAAGGCCATCGCGGAGCGTTGGCCGATCTCAACAGATGAAAGGGCAATTGAAGATGAGAATTCACCTGGCCGGCGTCTTCGTAGACGACCAACAGAAGGCACTTCGCTTCTACACGGAAACGCTTGGCTTCCAGTTAAAGCACAACATTCCTTTGGGAGAGCACGCCTGGATCACTGTTGTGTCCGAGGAAGCTCCAGAGGGAACGGAGTTGCTGCTTGAGCCTGATGACCATCCCGCGGTCCGTCCGTTCAAGAGGGCGCTTGTGGAGGACGGTATCCCCAGTGCCTCCTTCGCCGTCGACGACGTCGAAGCCGAACACGAGCGTCTCATGGCAAGAGGTGTGCGATTCGTACAGCCGCCAACAGACCTCGGGACTGTCATTACCGCGGTATTCGACGATTCGTGCGGCAACTTGATCCAGATCGCAGAGGAGAAACCTCAACCGTGACGATCTTGAGCAGTCACACCAGCTCCATGGTTCGTGGCCGGTCACCGATCACGGCCAAACTTTCGGGAGAGGAGCTGGTCGAGGCCGGCATCGCGGTCGGTCCGGAGATCACCTGCGCCTGCAGGATCACCAGCAGCGACGCGCATCTTGCGTCCACGCCGCCGCACGCGCGCCCCATTGTGTAGCAAGAGTGATGGGAGGAGGCCCACCAGGGAGCGCGGGCCTCTCGCCCGCATGCACTCCCGTGGCGTGCCGCTCAGTTTCCCCGCGATGCGGCGCCCGGCCACCCTGCCGTCGGGAACGGCATGGGCTGGGCCGAAGCAGAGCCCTGGCGCCGTTGCCGGTCGAGCCGGGGGAGAAGGGGACGTTGTTGAATTACTGGAATAACGTTTCAGGGACGCGTAGGTGGCGTTATTGAATCAAGGCAATTCAGGAGCGGCCGATCCAAGTTATTCCAGTAATTCAACAACGTCCCCATCGCTGCCCTGAAAGCAGGTGAAATGGTCGGCTTGGTCAGAATCCTGGTGTTGGCGGGTGCTCCTCTGTGGTCGCCCTGGACTCAACAGCCCAGCGTCGATCTCAACGACCCGGCGGTGGTGGGGGCCGGCCGAATCCTGTTCGCCCGGAGTTGTTCGGTGGGCTATTGCCATGGGGCCGAGGGCCGGGCCGGCGGCGGACCTCGCCTGCGCGGCAAGCCGTGGGAGCCTGGCTATCTCTACCGGGTGACCGCCGAGGGCATCCCCCGGTCCTCCATGCCGGGATGGAAAGAGAAGCTCAGTCAGGACGAGATCTGGTCCGTGGTGGCCTACGTGATGTCGCTCTCCGATCCGGAGCAGTCCGCGGCCGCTGAGGTGGCCTCGGCTGCCCTGCCCGAACCGGACGCGCAGGCAGCGGGGCTGCAAGAGACCCCAAGTCTGCCGGAGCCGCAGCCTGAAGCCGGACAGGGGTTGGTTGGGCTGGCTGGCGAGCCGGACAAAGGGAGGGCGCTGTTTTTCGATGCGGCCGACGATTTCAACTGTGCTCAATGCCACCGCATCCAGGGAATGGGGGCTACGGTCGGTCCTGATCTCAGCGCGCTGGCGGATCGCCCCGCCAGCGAAATTCTGCGGGACATCGTCCTGCCGGCGTCCCGGCTTTCAAGCCAGCGAGCCGTCTTCAAGCTCACCACCGTGGCCGGGGAACATCTGACCGTCCTGAAGGCTGGCGAAGGAAAGCAGAGGGTCCGTTTCTACGACATCACCGAGCTGCCGCCAGTTCGGAGGAGCATGAAGCGAGATCAGGTTCAGTCTCTGGAGCCGCAACCCGGTTCCCCCATGCCTGAAACCTACGGTCAGCGCTACACCTTGAAGCAGTTGCTGGACCTGGTCAGTTTTCTGAAGACCTCCAAATCCAGACCCGCTTCTACCATCACTCTGGAAGATCTCTTGGCGGACGGCCGAGGGTCTCGATAAAGGTCCGGTGCAAGGCGGCGGTGAGGGAGGTCGTCTTGTCCCCCGCCAGCAGCAGCGTGACTCGCTGAGGCGAGGTTTCCACGCCCAGTACTTCCATCCCCGAGCGCTTGGCCGTCTCCAGCGCCTGCCCGGCAGCGTCGGAGGGCAGGCCTTCTCCGACCACCGACAATCCGGATATCCCTTCCCGGAGAGTCAGACGCCTGCCCAGTTTGCCGGTCAGCTCGCTTCGAAGCGACGGCCATTCGGGAAGCTCGTTGGGAGCGACCACGCAGGTGGTCTCCGTTTCCGCGCCTCCCCTGCAGGGCCGGAAGGGCAATCCCAACTGGCCGAGCCGGGTCTGCAACTCGCCCTCGGTCCCCTGGAGACTCAGCCAGGCCAGACTCTCCGCAACCGTCACACCGCAGGCCGGCAAGCCGGTTCCCTCATTGGAAACGCGGGAGTGGCCTCCCTCCCGGTGGGCTGCGCTGGTGAGGACGGTGACGCCGGTCTTGCGGGCCCACTCGACGGCCTGAACGTTGAGAACCTGGGCTCCGTGGGTGGCCAGTTCCAGCATTTCTTCGTAGGAGATTTTCTCCAGCAGAAAGGCTTCCGGCACCCGTCTCGGATCGGCGGTGTAGACGCCGTCCACGTCCGAGCAGATCTCACAGTAGGAGGCGCCCAGGGCCGAAGCCAGGGCGACGGCGGTGGCGTCGGAGCCTCCGCGGCCCAGGGTGGTGATCTCCCGCCGGTAGGACATCCCCTGAAAGCCGGCCACGATGACCACCTTGCCTCGCGAGAGCTCGTCCTGGATTCGCACCGGGCGCACCTCGATGATCTGGGCGTCCGAGTGGCGGTCGTTGGTGATGATTCCCGATTGGGAGCCGGTAAAGGAGATGGCTTCCAGCCCCCGCTTCTGAATGGCCATGGCCAGCAGCGCCATGGCGATGCGCTCCCCGGTCGAGACCAGCATGTCCAGCTCGCGCCGCGGGGGGGTCTCCGTTACCTGGCGGGCCAGGGCCAGCAGGTCGTCTGTGGTTCGGCCCATGGCCGACACCACCGTGCAGATCCGATCGCCCCTGGCTGCGCTGCGGGCAATTCGGTCGGCCACGCCTTCCAGCCTGGTGAGGTCCGCCACCGAGCTTCCGCCGTATTTCTGCACCACCACGCCCATGACCGGCCTCCTCCGAGGCCTTATATCACAGGGGACGGGACGGCAGCCACCGGCTCGGATTTCTGACAAAGGGTTGCACCGGCGAGACGGGTGGAAGGAGTGAGGGTGGCGGTTGAGCGTCATTCTGGAGAGGTCGTGCGGTTCGTGACGGGTGCTTTCTATTCGCCGCATTCGCGGCTCGGTTTGCGCAGAACCCATACGACCCCGGGTTGCCACCCGGGGCTACCCTGGGCCGCAGCTTCGCAGCTCTATAAGGATGGCCTGTAATAAGCGTTGCCTTGCCTTCCCACGTCAACCGCAGCATTCGCAGCTCCCCCCTAACCCACAACACTGCAAGGGGAAACGTGCTTATTAATTGGATGTGTTCCCCGGGCGCCAGCCCGGGACTAGCCATTGCGAAACCTCACTTACAGGAGTTGAGCCGCGAATGCGGCGAATAGGTAGCACCCGTTGGGGAACGCATTGCTTCTCCAAACAAACACCGCCCCACGCCACGATCACCCACCGCCGCCACCTTCACCGTTCCACCCGAATCCCGGGCCGTCGCCCGGTAGTGCAATTTGACAAAATTTCCTGCCCCCCGGCAGTGACGTGGGTTATGGGAGAGCTGCGAATGCTGCGGTTGACGTGGTTACCCACGGAAGCATTTACTACAGGCCATCCTTATAGAGCTGCGAAGCTGCGGCTCAGGGTAGCCCCGGGCGGCAGCCCGGGGTCGTATGGGTTCTGCGCCAACCCAGCCGCGAATGCGGCGGCATTGAAAGTTCCAGAATCGTTCACCGCCGTCCAGCACTGTTCATAACTGTCTTTATTGTCAGTATGTTACC
>JAPVWS010000317.1 GCA_027493295.1 Candidatus Versatilivorator vitaminiformans
CCGAATTCGCCCATGGCCATGACCACCGTCGTCTCCAGCAGACCCCTCTCCTCCAGTTCGGTCAGCAGCATCGAAAGCGCTTGATCGAAGCGAGGGGCCAGATTTTCCGACAGCTTCTTGTCGTTGTCGAAATGGATATCCCATTCGCTGTGGTTGAAGCCCTCGGCGGTTACGAAGCGGCACCCTGCCTCCACCAGGCGGCGGGCCAGCAGGACCGACTGTCCAAAGCGCGTCTTGCCATAGGCTTCCCGCACCCGGTCCGGCTCCGCCGACAGGTCAAAGGCCTTCTTGACGTTGGGCGAGAGGATCATTCTCAGGGCCTGCTCCTGATAAGTGTCCATCTTGCTGAATCGGGCAAACTCCTCCTGCTGCCGGTAATAGTGATCGACCACCTTCAGGAAGGATTGACGGTCCTGAAGCAGCTCGGCGGAGAGAGACTTGGGCAACGTCAGATCGGGTATTTTGAAATCTTCCTTGCTGGGATCGGGAACGATCATGGGGTTGTACTGAGGGCCCATGTTCCCCGCCATGTAGGAGTGCCCGTAGGAGAGGGGCGGCGTGACCACGTAGGGCGGGATATTGTTTTGCCCGCCGAGTTCTCGGGAGACGATCGACCCCAGGCTGGGAAAACGGAAGGCCGGACTGGGGCGATGCCCGGTCATCCCATAGTAGGTGCCTTCGGGATGATTCCCCTCCTCGCTGTGCATGGAGCGGATGATGGACAACTTGTCCATTTGCCGCGCCACCCGTGGAAGCGTCTCCGAGATCTGAATCCCGGCCACGTTGGTCGAGATGGGTTTGAAATTGCTGTTGGGCTTGGGATCCCACATGTCCATGTGGGGCGGACCGCCGGAAAGCCAGATGAGAATGACCGACTCGGCCTTCTTGCGCGTGCCGGTGCCGGTGGCGGCCAGCGTGTCGGTCAGCCTGAAGTAGTCGCTCAGCGTAACGCCGAGAAACGTCAGGCCGCCCACCCTGAGGAACTGACGCCGCTCAAAGTTGCCTCCGGTACAGGAAAAACATTCCGGCAGGTTCATCACGATCCCCCAAAGCTGCTGCTTGAAAAGGGACTACGGCTGAAATGCCCTAACCCCCCAATTCTAATGGAGCTTACCAACTCCCGATTATCAATGATTGTGCGAAAATTGTCGAGAACTAATTAGACCCCAGGTCAGGCTCTCGATGGCTTCTCTTCGAGGGCGCTCGGCGATCATTTCTTCCAGTCGCGCTCGCTCCTCGGCCGTGGGAAACCGTGACAGGGCAGCCAGATAGAGCTCATCGACGATTTCGCCGTCGCCGGCCCCGCTCCGGATCAGCCGGTCTACCCGCCCGCCCTCGCGCGCCAGCTTTTCGGTAAAGGTCTTCCCCGTCAACATGTGCAAGGCCTGGGCCAGGGCGGGCTCCGGCTTGCCTTCGGGCAGCGTCTTGCGCTCATTGCGTTCAAAGACGTCCATGAACTGAGAGGGCATGCTAGGCATCAGAGCGATGGCCCGAGTGCCCGCGGCAAAGCCCCGATCGCCGCTGGCGAACTTCTCGGGAACCTCGGTGACCTGCGAGATGGCATCCAGCAGCACCGCCGCCGGCAGCGGTTTCGGCAGCGCGTGAGAGAAGTTCAAGCGATCGCCCCGGTTGGTCTGGTTGGGGATGCCCGACAACTGGTAGGTCCTGGACTGGACGATCACCCGCATCAG
Source organism: Candidatus Versatilivorator vitaminiformans (assembly GCA_027493295.1). Classification (GTDB taxonomy): domain Bacteria; phylum Acidobacteriota; class Terriglobia; order Versatilivoradales; family Versatilivoraceae; genus Versatilivorator; species Versatilivorator vitaminiformans. The sequence goes on from JAPVWS010000317.1 coordinate 1,692, forward strand.
GTGTTTCACGTCATGACCGTTGACCCGGAAGTCCTCGGCCAGGGCCTTGAGCAACTCCGGGTGGGTGGGCGGATTGGTGGAGCGGAAGTCGTCGACAGGATCGACGATGCCCTTGCCCAGGAACCAGTCCCAGGCGCGATTGACAAAGGCTTCGGCAAAATAGGGGTGGGACACGATCCACTGAGCCAGTTTCATCCGCAGATCGGTTCGCTCGCCTTCCGGCAATTCCCGCCCATCCAGAAAGCGCGGTTGGACCACCTTCTTGGTCCTGGGATGAACCACTTGGTCCTTGAGCGCGGGGTCGTCCACCAGCAGGGAGTCGTCCATGGCCGAGTCCCGCAGATCCACCATCCTGCCGTAAAAGGCGGCCATCCCCCAGAACTGATCCTGGCTCCAGGCTTCAAAGGGATGGTTGTGGCAGCGGGCGCAGTCCAGCCGCCGGGCCAGGTAGATCCTCACCTGCTCGGCAATCATTTCCGCCGGGGGAATGATGAACCGCAACTGGTAGAAAAAGCGGGAAGGACCGTCGTAACCCTGGGCCGCAATCCTGTCCACCGCCAGTTGGTCGTAGGGCTTGTTGATGGCGATGCTCTGTCTCAACCACTCGCCGTAGAGCTGGGTGTCCTTGCCCAACTGGGTGGCGCCGCCGTACCAGCGGAAGATCTCCCCATACCGAAAGAATAGAAACTCCTCGAACTCGGGTGAATTCAGAAGGATCTCGATGATCCGGTTGCGCTTGTCGGGATCCTTGGAAGCCAGGAATTCACGGACCCGGTTGGGCGGCGGCAAGGTCCCGGTCAGGTCCAGACAGACCCGCCGGAGAAACTCGGCATCGCTGGAGAGCTCCGAGGGGACGATATTGAATTTCTTCAGCTTGGCGAAGACATGCCGGTCGATAAAGTTGTTTTCCGG
>JAPVWS010000318.1 GCA_027493295.1 Candidatus Versatilivorator vitaminiformans
CCCCCACCGCATCAGCCTTCGCCATTCGGCTCGGCTTCTGCGACTCCCCCTCAAGGGGGGAGTGATAGAGTTCTACTGGTAGCCTTGTGCTGGCCTCAATCACTCCCCCCTGGAGGGGGAGTCGGTGAGACAAGGGCTCCGCCCGCGGTCGAACCGGTGGGGGGGACGGAATCGGCGTGATCGCCACATAGGAGATTCAGCCCGCTGTCGAGTCGGTGGGGCCCCCAGACTCCCAGGTTCGTAAGAGGCCCCTGTTTCACTCTCGGATGATCTGCCCGCTGCGAATATTGCAAAAAGCTTAGTACTTTATCGGAACTAAAGAGGCCTCATTTGTCCCCGGCACGCTCAAACCAGAACATCCTCTACGAACCGGACGAGCGTTGTCCCCCGTTGCTGGCCCTGGGGGTCGCGGCCCAGGGAATCACCTTTGTGCTGGCGCCGACCGTGTTGATCGTGGCCATCACCGTCCTGGCGACCGGCCAGGACCAACAGTTCATGTCGTGGGCCGTCTTCGCGGCCCTGATCATCACCGGAGCGGCCACCGCCTTGCAGGCTGCCAGGATTGGGCGGCTGGGCGGATCCCACCTGCTCATTACCACGGTCACTCCCAACTTCATCGCCGTTTCGGTCCTGGCCATGGAGGAAGGTGGGCCTGCCCTGCTGGCCAGCCTCGTCGTCCTATGCTCGCTCTTCTACCTGGCATTGTCGGCCTGGCTGCCCCGGCTGCGGCGCATCATTACGCCGGTCGTTTCCGGCACGGTACTCATGCTGATCGCGGCCATGGTCCTGCCCATCGCTTTCGATCGGATAAAAGAGGTTCCCGAAGGCGCGACTTTGGCAGCGGGTCCGTGCGTGGCGGCGGTGACTCTGGTCGTCACCACGATGTTGATGCTGCGCGCCCCCCGGGTCTGGCGTCCCTGGTCTCTGCTGATCGGAATCGCGGCGGGCTGCCTGACGGCAGTTCCGTTCGGACTGTACGACTTCGGGCACCTGATCGCATCTCCCTGGGTTGGAATCCCCGACAGCCGATTTCCAGGGCTGGACCTGACACCGACCGCCGGCTTCTGGGGGCTGCTGCCGATGTTCCTGATTGTGGGCGTGGTGCAGGTGATCAAGAGTATCGGCGACTCCATGGTTGCTCAACAGGTGTCGCGGCGACGGCCGCGGGCGACCGATTTTCGCCTGATCCAGGGCTCAATCTATGCCAACGGGGTGGGTATCCTGTTGTCGGGTCTTGCCGGAACGCCGCCGACGACCTCCTACTCCTCGCTCACGGTCTCCCTCATCAACCTCACCGGTGTCGCCGCGCGCAGCGTCGGCTATACCGTGGGCGGTCTCCTGGTGGTGCTGGCGTTCTTTCCCAAGTTCACGGGCCTTTTGCTCATCATTCCCAGCCCGGTCATGGCCAGCTTCCTGGTGATCGCTCTTGCGATGCTCTTCGTCGAGGGGATACAGACCCTGGCGCGGACCGGCCTCGATCCGCAAAGAGCCATCGTGGCAGGACTGGCGTTTTCCACCGGCCTCGGCATGCAACATCTGAATATATTCAAGGACCTGGTGGGCAGTCCCTGGGACATGTTGCTCGGCAACGGCATCACCGTGGGCACGGCCACGGCGATTGCCCTGACCGCCTTTTTGGAGTGGACCAGCCCGCGGCGCCGACGCCTGGAGGTCCGGTTGGACATCGCCGACCTTCCTCGGATCGATGCCTTCCTCCAAAAGGTTGCGGCCAGGATGGGTTGGGAGGCTGCCGCGACCGGGCGGCTGCGGTCCGCGGGTGAGGAGACCCTGGCAAGCTTGTTGCAGCCGGGAGAAGATTTCCCGCAGGGCGAGAGGCCGCGCTTGATTGTGGCGGCCCGCCCCAAGGCCGAGGCCGTGGAACTGGAATTTCTGGCGGTTTTCGACGAGGAGAACCTGGAAGACCGCCTGGCCTATCTGAACGAACAGACCGAGACCTTCGACGAAAAGGAGCTATCCTTCCGCCTCTTGCGGCACTACGCCTCCTCGGTGCGCCACCAGAAGTACCACGGGCTGGACATCGTCACCGTTCGAGTGAACCGATAGGGAAACGAACGTCACAACTCCGTGTTCCGCTTGATGAATTCGCGAAGTTCGGCCGCGCATTCCTCGGGCTGTTCCACTTGCAGAAGGTGGGTCGTCTCAGGCAGGAAATCGTAGTCCACGGTCAGTATGTGACTGAGATCGAGCGTCGGCAGATAGGAGTAGGGGAGGGTAGGATCGGCGCCGATGACCTTGATCGGGCAATGGAAGGTTGCAAAGTCCACCAGCACGGCATAAGGGGCCGCATATTCGGTGACCTGCGCCTCGAATTCTCGCGGGCAGCGAAGCTCATACCCCTCTCCATTCTCGCGTTCGCGCAGCGTTGTCCGGGCCATCAGGTCGAAGAACCCCGGCACGGTGCGCTGAAAGGTCGGGATGTAGGAGAGAACTTCGGTCAACTGTTCCCTGTTCCGGAACCGATGGGCGCGGCGTCGAACCATTGCCGCCAAACGCTCGGCGGCGGCATCGAATTCTTCGTAGCTGGCTCCGCGCTTGCACAGGGGGGGATCGAATAGTACATAGCCCGAGAATTGACTGCCCTTGGTGGGGGACAACAGAGTCGTCAGGGCAGCGATCGAATGGTAGACACCGATCTTGGGTTTCTTCCCGTAGTTGCGATCGATGGCTTCCAGGATGATGTCGTGGTCGCTGACGAATGTGGGAACATTGTGCTTTTCCCGAGCGCTGACGGCGTTCCAACCATGGTTTCGGAGGTCGTAGATCACCAGGTCGAAATCGTCGAGAAGCAGTGACCAGAAGGGGTAGTAGAGATCGATCGCCAGACCGCTGCCATGGCTCAGGACGAGCCGTGGTCCCGCCGGGTTTCCGTGGCGGCGCAGGGTGATGACGGTGTCATCGTCCACCCGAACATCGCTGGTGGAAAGAGGTTCGGGAATCTCCCACAGGGTTTCTGAAGTCGTGGTCAATGGGAACCCGGGGACAGTTCATGAGCGATGGCGGCGGCGAAGTGCTCGTTGCCAAGGTCCTCCAGCCACCATCGGACTGTCGGGAGGTGAGAGAATCGAAATGTGCTGGTCTTCATGCCGCGGCGCATGGCCAGTGGGATCTCGAATCCGGAGACATCCGAGGAAAGTCCCGTGCCAAGCGCTTTCATCAGTGCTTCCTTGACTGTCCAGAGATGATAAAACAAGTGAAGTCTATGGTTTCCGCGAGCCGATGTCAGCTCGGCTCGTTCGGCCGGCCCCATCACACTGCCGATCAGTCCATCGAGATCACGCGCCGGGCTGCGTTCCTCCACGTCCACACCCAGCCTCCCTTCGGCGGCAAAGGCAATCAGGCCATGCAAGCTGCCGTGACTGACATTGAAACCGATGGGGGCCGGTTGCCCATTGACTAAAGCATAAGGCTTACCGTGATGGGAAGCGCCGAAGGCGAGCTGGTAGTTGGGGCAACCGAGTTGACTACAGAGAATAGCCCGGAGCGCGGCTCGGCACAAGGCAAATCGGCGCCGAGCACCGTCGTGCCTGAAGCGCTGGCTACGCGACTGTTCTTCCTGGTCGAGCCAGGCTAGAGCAGCCGCTTCACGGGCCGCATCGGGCGTCAGATCGACGTACAGAACGGCAGCACTGCCGACTTTTCTGAACGGACGCCACCAACAGTCGGCAACAGAGGCGGGCATTGCATGTCGGGATTCTGCACCGGCTCGCGGAACCGACGGCCCCAGCCACCGTTCCTCGAGACGAGCGAACGACTTCACGCGGAGTCTAGCCGGGTTGGGAATCGATGAAGTCGGCTACTTCCTTCACGCTGTTCAGCGTCGTGCAGTGTTCGAGAGTAAACTTGACGTTGAAATCCCGAGCGACCAGTTTCGCAAAAGCAACCAGATCCACGGACGACACGCCGGCCTCGAGCAGACTGATGTCCAGGTCATCAGGCACGTCGATGGACTGCCCATCGATTTCGAGGTTGTCGGCAATGAGTGTTTTGAGGCGATCTCCGGTTGAGGCCATGTCTAGCACCCTTTCGCATTCGTAGAGAGATTCATTAGAGGGACAAGCAAAATAGCAAGAGGGGCAGCCTAAGTCAATCCAATTTGGTCAACGCCCGGCACAGTTTTGTCAACCCCCGGCACTTGTGGCCGTCCGCTTCGGCAGGTCAATCCAGTGGCGCCGGCGCTGGAAGGGGTAGCCGGGTAGCGAGATCCGGCGCCGCGTCTCCCCGGCGAACAACCCAGCAAAGGAAAGTCCCAGCCCTGCCTGGTAGGCTCGGGCAACCGCCTCCAGGAAGGCGCCGTCTCCCCGCGAGTCCGGCTGCAAGCTCGACAGCACTACCGGCCCCCCGGCACCCCGGGACGACTCCGGCCAAGCCGAAACTACCCGGGGACCCAGCACCGCGTCCGGGCCGATTTCCACCACGACCTGCACACTCAGGTCAGCCAAAGTCTCCACACATCGGTCGAATTCTCCGGTCTCACCCGCGTGGCGCTGCCAGTAGGCCGCGTCGAACGCGGCACCCGACTCCACCGATCGGCCGCTCAAACTGCTCACAAAAGCAAGCGACGGCGGCGCAACGGTGATGTCTTCCAGAGGCTCCTCCGCGCCCCGCGCCGCGGCAAGCCGCAGCCCTTCCTCCAAACCGAAGACCCCCGACGCCTGCGCCGCCGCAAGCTCCCCGATGCCTTGTCCGATCACCACGCTCGGCCCGATCCCCAGGCTCGACCAAAGCGCCCCCAGGGCGCACTCGAGGGCGTAAATGGCCGGCTGGGTCCATGCCGGGTCGTCCAGGGCTCCTTCCGCACCGGTCCGGCCGAACATCACGTCCAACAGCGATGCGCCCCGTTCGTCGCGCAGTACCGCGTCGCAGCGATCCAGAACCGCCCTCACCACCGGCTCGCTTTCGTAGAGCGCCTGCCCCATGCCGGCCCACTGGCTTCCCTCCCCGGTGTAGGCGAACGCCACCTTGGTTGCCGCCACCGGCTTGGGCCGCTCGCCCTCGCTCGCGAGTGCCTCCAGCCCATCCCGCAGCGACGCGGCATCCTGAAACACCACCCCTGCCCGGTAACCGAAATGGCTCCTCCCCACGCCGGCGGTCCATGCCATGTCCGCCAGCAACGACCGGCCGGCCGGCCCTCCGGCAGAAAACTCTTCGGCTCGCTCGTCGAGCCAGGACAGATAAAGTTCCGCCAACGCCCGAAGCGCACCGTCCGCCTTCCCCGACAACGGAAGCAAGCGCGTCTCGCGTGGCAGAAACGCTTCCTGTGACAGCGGCAGGTCCGCCACCGGCTCCGGCATGGAAACGGTTACGGGTTGGGCGGAGCCCTCGGGCAGGGACCCCTCATCAGGTTCGTCGCCGTTCGTTTGCCCGTACCCTTCCACAACCACGTGCGAGTTCGTCCCCGATATTCCAAAGGCGCTCACCCCCGCGCGCGGTGGGCGACCGGGATGACTCGGCCAGTCGGTCATGGCCGACACCACCCGAACCGGAAGCCGATCCCATTCCAGGTGCGGGTTAGGGTCCCGGAAATGCAGATTCTTCGGGATGGCCCCCCGCTTCATGGCCAACACGGTCTTGATCAGGCTGGCAACGCCGGCCGCCGGCTCCAGGTGGCCGATGTTGGTCTTCACCGAGCCGATCAGGAGAGGCCGGTCCGCTTCGCGTCCCTTGCCGTACACCGCCGCGGCCGACTGCACCTCAATCGGGTCCCCGAACCCTGACCCGGCCCCGTGGGCCTCCAGGTAATCCACTTCCTGCGGGGCAACGCGCCCCCGCGACAGCGCCTCTGCAATCACCCGCTCCTGCGCCGGACCGTTCGGCACCGTCGGTCCGGCGCTGGCTCCGTTCTGGTTGACCGCCGATCCGCGGATAACCCCCCAGATACGGTCGCCATCGGCCTCCGCCTCCCTCAACCGCTTCAGGACAACCATGCCGCATCCTTCGGCGCGCACGAAACCGTCGGCGGCGGCATCGAAGGTCCTGCACCGCCCGCTTGCCGACAACAT
>JAPVWS010000319.1 GCA_027493295.1 Candidatus Versatilivorator vitaminiformans
CAATATGCTCCCAACCTCTGGCTGGACTACGTCAAACAGACCAAGGGGACCGTTCCCGGAACGGAACAGACCCCCTGGTACGGGGACGACTACCTGGTCACGGCCATTCGTTCCTTCGTGGATGCCGTGGACAACGGACGGGAGCTGTTCATCTCGGGCCACGACCTGCGGCAGGCCCTGGAGATCGCCATCGCCTGCAAGCTGTCGGCCCAGCAGGGCAATCGTCCAGTCAAACTGCCCCTGGAAGACCGATCCCTGGCCCTCTACCCCAGACCCTACCGCTGGCTGGGCGGAGATGTCACCAATCGCCCCCAGTCGGCCGAAGAAGCTGCCGGCAAGTCAAGCTGAAGCCGCCCCAAAATGAACGGGCGGCTTCGGCCTGCTCGGCAGCAGCACCGCCCGACCGCAACCCTGAGGAGGTGAGTTTCTGGAAGCACCATCCTTCGGAACTCTAAACACTCTGGTCCTGGTGGGTTACTTCGCGGTGGTGGTCGGTCTGGCCCTGGGTCTTTCCGGCAAGCAGAAAGACACCGGGACCTACTTCCTGGCCAACCGGCGCATGCCCTGGCTGGCGGTCGGCCTCAGCGTGGTCGCCAGTGTTCTGAGCGCCATCACCTACCTGGGCGCACCGCAGGTGGCCTACGAGGAGAATGCCGCCCTGGTTGTGGGGCTGCCGGCTACCCTGCTGGCCGCACCGCTGGTCATTCTGCTGTTTTTCCCCATCTACCGCAGGCTCCGGGTCACCAGCATCTACGAATACGTGGGCTTGCGGTTCGGGAGCCGATCCCGCTACGCCGCTTCCTTCTTTTCGATTCTGCAGCTGCTTGGCTGGATGGGCATTGCCCTCTATGCGCCGGCCCTGGCGCTATCCACGGTCACCGGCCTCGACCTCTGGAGCGCGATCATTGTCATGGGTCTGGTGGCCACCGCCTACACCACCCTGGGCGGGATGGCTGCAGTGATCTGGACCGACGTGGTGCAGTTTCTGGTTCTGGCTTTCGGGGCAGTCCTGATCACTTTTTCCCTGGTGGAACGTGTACCCGGAGGGATGGACCGGATCATGGAAATGGCTTCCGCCAATGACAAGCTGCCGCTGCTGGATCTGACCTTCAGCTTCTCCGAAATCAACGGCTTGACGGTGGTGATCTGCTATTTCATCATCGCCTTCGGCCAGTACGGCACCAGCCAGGTGCCTGTCCAGCGGTTGCTCTCGATCAAGACGTTTGGAGGAATGGTCAAGGCGCAGATTCTGGATCACATTTTGGAAATCATCCTGCTGGCGCTTCTCTTCTTCATCGGGTTGGGACTGTTCGCCTATTTCTCCCTGTTTCCGGAACGCTTGGCCGAAGGGATCGGCGGCGACAAAATCCTCCCGTTTTACATCATTCACGCCCTGCCGGCAGGAGTTTCAGGGCTGATCATCGCCGCCGTGTTCGCCGCCGCCATGTCGACCGTCGACTCCGGCATTCACTCCATGAGCACCCTGATCCTGGTGGACTTCATCCAGCCATTGAGAAAGCGCGCCCTGGATTCCCGCCGCAGTCTCCGGATAGCCCGCGGACTGACGGTCGTTCTGGGTCTGCTGGCCACCGCTTCCGGCCTGCTGGTCTCTCAGATCGAGGGAATCCTCAAGGCGATCAGCATGGTAGGCGGCTACGTGGCCTCACCCGTCACCGCTCTGTTCCTTATGGGGATTCTGACCCGCAGGGGAAATTTCGGCGGTTGGCTGATCGCCACCTGCCTGGTCAGCATTCCCTCGCAGGTCTACATCCAGAACTATTCGGACACCCACTGGATATTTTACGGGGCCCTCGCCATGGTCATCTGCCTGGCGGTCTCCTACCCCTTCAGCCTGATTTATGCCAAGGTGCGGCGCCTCCCTCCCGCCGACCGGGAATACACCCTGTGGCGCCGTAAAACGGCTGCGGACGTGCCCGGATTGCAGGAACCCTGAGGAGCCAGGCGACTCCGCCCTGGAGCAACCTTGAGGAGGAACCGGTGCAAACCAGAAGAGAATTTCTCAGAACCTCGGCCACATCCCTGAGCCTGGCAGGCGCCCAGGGTCTCAACCCGTCCCGCGCCGCCCCGGCGCAGGGCTCTCGCGGCAGCGGCAGGCGGCTCCGGCTGATCTACAACAACGACGGCGACGACAGCAACTCCCCCCTGGCCACCACCCCCGAGGGGTTTCTGGCCCAGCGGATGAAGACTCTGCCGGGCACCCACGTCGACAGCATCTACTACTGCGGATTCGTAACCAGGCCCCACTGGGAGAACTC
>JAPVWS010000032.1 GCA_027493295.1 Candidatus Versatilivorator vitaminiformans
CACGGTAGCTGTTGGAGTTGAATTGCCTGATCTCCTCCGAGTTCGGCTGGTACTCCAGAAGCGTGCACCTTTCCAGAGCAAGATAGCGACGGGCTGCGGCAACCACTTCCTCAAGGGTCACCGATTCGATTCTCTGAAGGGTTTCCTCCCAGCGCTTGAAATCCGCCAGGTGCTCATGCCGGGCAATCTGTATCGCCAGACCCAACAGCCCTTCCTGTGCCTGCAGATGCTCCATCGCGGCCAACGCCCGGGCTCGCTGGAGGTCCGATTCAGTCAGGATGCCCCGCCTGATACGCTCGATAGCGGCCAGAGCGGTCACTGCCGACCGGTCCAACCCCAGACCGCCCGCGCCAAGGCTCAGGGTGAGAAAACCGGTCTGGCCAGGAAAGATGGTGTCGGTATCGGCCCCGTGAACCGTCGACCGGGCCATCTCCAGGCGGCGATTCAGCACCGAAGTCTTGCCGGCCGTCAAAACGGCTTGCAGAACCTTGCAGGCGTACCAGTCCCGGGTGAAGGCGGCAGGCAGTGGAAATCCCATCTGGATCCCAGCTTGATGCAGGTCTGCCCGTCGGTAGGCGTAGGTGAAGCCATGCGTTGCGGGGTTGGGAGTGGCCGGGCGATCGAGCGTGGGTTCCGCGGGAAGGGAGCGAAAACGCTTGACGATCTCTCGCAGAAGAGCCCGCCGGTCAAAATCACCGGTGACGGAGAGCAAGACGTTGCCGGGAGCGAACCAACGACTGTGAATTCTGCCGAATCGAGAACCGTCCATGCCATGCAGATTGCCGGGGGAACCACTCCTCTCATCGAATCCCCTTCCCCTTCTCAACGCCAGGTCCAACAGCTGCCGGCCGTACTCGCGCTCCGGGGAGCCCTGTCTGAATCGACGCGGTTGGCGGACTGTTCGTTTGAGTTTACGCACCCTCTCGGGCGACGGATTCCATTTCTCGAGGGCGGTGACTTGAAGGTCCAACCCCTTCCGATAGGCTTCTCGGGGAAGAACGGCGGAAAACCAGGCGTGGTCCTCGCCCACCCCGGTGTGCAACGCCGCTCCGATTCTCCTGGCTTTCCCGGCAATCGTTCCCTGTCCACCGGTTAGCGGGGAATGAAGCAGCAGTGGAGACCAGAAATCCCAGAAACCCTGGCTGGATGCTTCCTGGTGCAGGCGGCCCGCCTTGACGTAGGTCACCATGGCCACCATCGGCGTGTTGCTCCTCTCGAAAAGGAGCACCGTCAAGCCGTTCTTGAAAACGACCTTGCTGAAAGGCCCGACATCCTCTCGAGACAGAAAGGGCCCGACGACTCTCGGCGGTGGAGAGTCGGCTGCATCGTCTTGCGATGCGTGGCAGGAGTTGACGGAGTCCAACAGGCCGACGGGGCCCAGCACTCCCAGCCAACCGCAGAGAACCGCCGCTCGCCAACTGGACCGTGTGGGGACCATGCTCAGAACTGTTTGACCGCGTAGGGAAGGGGCATGCCCTGCAGACCGGCTCGAATGTTGTCCACGGTCATCCGTGCCATGCGGAGACGGGTCCGCGATCCGGCTGAACCCAGGTGAGGAGTGATCACCAGGTTGGTCAATCGCAGCAGCGGGTGGTCGCGCGGCAATGGCTCAGGCTCGGTGACATCGATGGCGGCGCCGGCAATCCTTTTGTCGGCCAGGACCCGATAGAGTGCCTCGTGATCCACTACCCCTCCCCGGGCTACGTTAATGAGAATGCCGTCCGGACGCATCCAGGCAAGCTGTTCCTCTCCGATCAGGTGCCTGGTCTCCGGCGTCATGGGAACATTGAGCGTCACGAAATGGGCTTGTTCAAGAAGTTCCCTCAAGCTGGCATACTCCACTCCAAGCTCGCTCTCCGCCTCCGGCTTTCGGTGCCGGGAGTGGTAGAGAATCCGCATGTCGAAGCCGCGAGCCCGGCGAGCCACCTCTCGCCCGATGTTGCCCAGTCCGACAATGCCAAGCGTGCTGCCGTGGACTTCTCGTCCCAGGAACAGCGAGGGGTCGTAGTACCTAAAGTTCGGCCCACGTGCAAAGCGGTCACCGGCAACCAGGTTGCGGGCAGACGCCAGCAGCAGGGCCATGGTCAGGTCGGCGGTGGCTCCTTCCACCGCTCCGGGGGTGTTCCCCACCGCAATGCCCCGGGCCGCCGCGGCCGCAAGATCCACGTGGTCGATGCCGACACCGAAGTTGCTGATCACTTTAAGATTGGGCAAGCGGTCCATAAAGGGCCCGTCAATGATGGGATGACCGTAAAGAAAAAGCCCTGCGACCTCCTGCAGAGATTCCATGGTTCCCTCCTCCAGCAGACTCCAGGGTCCGGAGCGGCAGTCGGGAGCAAACAGCTCTTCAATAAAGGAAGCCAGAGGCACGTCTACCAGAATCAACGATCGAGGCATCGGCAGTTACCGCGAAGATGCAGGAGATGGAAAGGCGTTGTTTGTGGATCCCGGCACCCTGGAAGCGGGGACAGGGTTTCGGCCGCAGCCGCGCCGCTTCGGGCGGAGAGCCGCAGAGGGCCGGCGGTCCCGGCTCGAACATTCCGGGGATTCAGGTATCATCCGGCCTGAGCTTTCCGGCTGTCAGGACGCCTTCCGGCTTTTGTTTGACCAGGCCGTAGGCCTTCCACCCCAATCCCGAAAACGCGTATCCGGCAGCCATGAGGAGCAGGACGATTTGCGAGTAGAAGTAGATGAGCGCCACCAGCATGGCCAGGAGCACGAAATTGACGAATCGCTTGCGGCTCTTGAGGTCGATATGCTTGAAACTGGGATATTTGAGCGTGCTGACCATCAGGAAGCCCAGGAATCCAACCAGCACATTCCACAGAATCCCCGCGAGCCAGTGTTCCGGAGGTTCCGGAGAAAAGTGCACCGCGGCGGCAATCAAGGCGGCCCCGGCCGGAATCGGCATTCCCACAAAGGGCCTCTCCGATCCGCTTCCCGAGGGCGAGGGCTTTGCACTCTGGATGTTGAAGCGCGCCAGCCGCATGGCCCCGCACACCAGGAAGCCAAAGCAAACAATCCATCCCAGTTGTTGCAGGTGCAGTGAATGGGGCCACTCCGGAGCGAGCATCCGAACTCCCCAGAGATAGGCCAGTATGGCCGGAGCCAGACCAAAGGTAACCACATCGGCCAGGGAATCGATCTGCACGCCGAATTCGCTGCAGGAGTTGGTCATTCGGGCGATCCTGCCGTCCAGCCCATCGAACACTACGGCAAAGCCGATGGCAATGGCAGCCAGGTTGAATTCACCCTTGAGGGCGTTGGTGACCGCAAAAAATCCGCAGAAGATGGTCCCGATGGTGAACAGCGTCGGCAGGACGTAAATGCCCCGCCGAAACCGGCGTTTTTGGGAATTACTCTTCATGGCGCACTACCCTTCCGATAACGGTGCTGCCCCCCCGCACCCGAGCTCCCCGACTCAATTCCAGAACTACCTTTTCGGGAACAAAAACATCCACCCTGGAGCCGAACCGAATCAAGCCGATGCGCTCGCCGGATTCGACCGCGTCACCAGGCTTCTTCCAGCATACGATTCGACGCGCCAATATCCCGGCGATCTGACTGAAACGGACGGTCAAGGAGCCGTTGGCCACCGTCAGTACGTTGCGCTCGTTCTCTAGCGAGGCGCGCCGGTCGAAGGCCATTCGGAATTTTCCCGGATGATAGCGAACCTCCTGGATGGTACCCGCGATCGGCGAGCGGTTGATGTGCACATCCCAAAGCGAGAGAAAGATGGAAACCCTGGTGGTCCCATCCGCTTGCTTCGCCAAATCCACGACCTTCCCGTCCGCCGGAGCCAGAACCAGATCTTTTTCGCCGGGTATATTCCGGTGGGGGTCGCGGAAAAAAAGCCCAACCAAGAGAGCGATCCCCAGACAGACCGACCCGAGCAGCACAAAGCCCATGATCCAGAGCAGACCGGTGATTACCAGCAGCGGGATCAGGAAGACAAAGGCATCAGCAGCGATCTTCATGGTAGCAACCCTGGCGGCGCAGGCCCGCCCATTATATATCAGGTGCCGGGTGGAAGCCGTCACCTGCCGGGATGTCGGCCGCTATGGAGTCGCTGCTCTCCCACTCGGATTCCTCGCCGGGTCGCTGACAAAAAGATGCAATGGCAGTAGAGTCGAGGGGAGGCGCGCCTGCCTTAGATCGAGGGAGTTGCTGTTGCCGGCGGCTTTCGCCACTTGCCGGTGCCTCAATCTCGTCCTAGCCGCGTTTCCTCGCCCCCGCTCGTCAAACCGGACGTGCCGTTTTCCAGCATCCGGCTTTCAGTCGAGATCATGCCTTCGCCCAGGGAAGAGCCTTCGTCCTCGACGCCAGGCAAGTGAGACCATAGGTCTTCCATAGTCTCACGTCCGAGAAGCGCACATACCCCCCGGACCTCACCTTGTGCTTCCGACAGAGCCACTGCCGCAGCCGCCGGGTCGCGTGGCGGTCGATCGCTCGGTAGGCCGGGCTGACCTGCCCCAGGCAGAAGTAGTTCGCCCACCCGGTCATGGTCCGGTTCAGGTGTTCTACCATCTCTCCTCGCAGCAGCCTCCCGTTCCTCGGCGCCGTCCACTCGCTGATCTTGCGGCAGATGCCTTGAACGCTCGCCTTGTTGGGTCGAGTGCCGATGTAGGCTCCCCTCCCCTTGGGGCGATAGTTGCGTCCGATGCGGTAGCCCAGAAACTCCAGCGGTTCCTCGGGACACCGCAGGCATCGGGTCTTCCGCTCGTTGACCGGCAGCTTCAGCTCCCCCATGATCCGCTGGACCGTCCGCTTCGAAGATCGGCTCCAACACCAGCAGGGCCGCCGTCTGCGCTACCCGGTCCCGTATGCAGGGAATGCCTAACGGCCGATACTTCCCAGGCTGTTTCTTCGGGATCAGCACCTGCCGCACCGGCTTCGGCACGTAGGTCCCTTCCCTCAGGTCCCGCGCCAGCTCCCCCAACCAGCGGCCCACTCCATACGCCTCGATGTCCTTGAAGCCCTCCCCATCTACCCCGGCCGACCCGCCGTTTCGGCGGACCTGCTCCCAGGCTTCCTGCAGAAGGTCCTCTCGCCACACCTTGTCGCACAGCGCGTGAAACCGCCGCTTGGAGTCCTCCTTCGCTTTCGCATGGAGCATGGTCTGGAGTTTCCGAACCCTTTCTGACCCTGTTAGACCTTTGTCAGTGGCCATGCCCTGCCTCCTTTCCATGCTGCTCTCAACTCAGGGTCCCTTCCCTCCACCAGCGTTACCCGGCTTCTCCGGTACTACGGACCCATCCGCCACCCTGTCGGCCCGGCCTGCCCCTCGCGGGGTCCCGGTTGATGTGTGCCGCATCTCCCTCAGGGCTTCCCGTGTTGCCACCCTCTTCCCCTTCCATGCGTGCCAGCGTCATTACCCCGACGGAAGCGGTTAGGTGCCCGCGTCGCTCGCTTCCCCATCCGCCAACGGCCTTCCCCTAAATACAGGAGGGTCGGCTTCCGTGTCGCCCAGTTTCGAGGCCTGCTCGACGTTCACTCGCGTTCCGGCCCGCATGGTCGCTGAACCGCCTTACAGCGGCCCTTTGGCACCAGAGTGCTTCAGACCATATCGTTGCCTCCATGATCCGCCCTGGCTGCTACCAACCGGAGCGACAGTTGTTGGGCGGGGTTCGCACCCGCCGGAAGAAGGCGCCTTTCCACGGCGCAC
>JAPVWS010000320.1 GCA_027493295.1 Candidatus Versatilivorator vitaminiformans
ACCAGGCTGCCCACCAGCAGACACAGACCGACCGCCAAAGCCAGACGGCCGCAGAACCGACAGAGGCCCGAGAGTAAACGTCTCATGGCTTCCTCCTCAGAAACCTCGGCGCGTGTTGGCACCGAATCGGTCAGAATTCCTTTGGGAAACGTCCTCCATTATAGTACCGACGTCAGCCAGCGCAAGAAATTCGGACTACATCTTGTATTTACCCAGGTCCTCGTCATTCAGGTTCTCCAGCCAGCGCTTCAGTTCCTCGTCGCCGGACTTCTCCTTGTCGGCCGAGGCTGCCTTGGAGGTCTTGATCACCTCTTCCTCCACGAAAATCGGAGAATCCGTGCGCAGCGCCAGAGCCAGGGCGTCGCTGGGACGGGAGTCGATCGAGATCAGGCGGCCTTCCCGTTCCAGCCAAATGATGGCATAGAAAGTATCGTCCTTGAGCTGGTTCACCACCACCTTCATCACCGAACAGCTCAAACCATTCAGGATGTTTCTCAGCAGATCGTGGGTCATGGGGCGCGGGCTGGAGATTTTTTCGATTTCCAGGGCGATGGCATTGGCCTCGTAAACGCCAACCCAAATGGGCAGCAGGGCGTTGCCCTCAGCCCCCTTCAAGATCACGATTGGCACATTGGTGACCGGATCCATCATCAAGCCGCGAATCTTCATTTCAATCTGCATTCTCGAGCTCCTCGGCCGCCAGTTTCTCGCCGCACCCACCGGCGTCATTCCAGTGTCCTGTCTCAGAAATAAGACTACCACCCAACCAATTCTCCCCGCAAACTGTTGGGGGCGAAACCGGTCACTCTCACCGGCACGAACCGGCCCAGCAACTCGGGAGGCCCGCTGAAGTTGACGATCTTGTTTTGGGTCGTTCGTCCCGCCAGCACCCGGCTGTCCTTCCGGCTGCTTCCATCCACCAGGACTTCGAATTCCTTCCCCACCAGGCGTTCATGCCTTTCGAGTTGAATCTTGCGTTGAAACTGTTGGAGAACCTGGAGCCGGCGGCTCTTCTCCGCCTCGGGAATCGCATCCTGGAATGCGAAGGCCTCGGTCCCCGGACGGGGGGAGAACTTGAAGGAAAACATGGAATCGTATCCGACCGTCTCCACCATGGAGAGCGTCTCCTCGAATTGCTGCTGGGTCTCTCCAGGGAATCCCACGATGATGTCGGTGGAGAGGGCGATTACCCTCCTGGAGCGCTTCAGGAAGGCGACCTTTTCCAGGTACTGCTCGCGGGTGTAGTCCCGCTTCATTCGCTGCAGGACGGGAGTGGAGCCCGACTGCAAGGGCAAATGAATCTGGTTGCAGATCTCGGGGACCGTTTCGATCACCTCCACGATGTCGGGCTGAAAGTCGCTCGGATGGGGAGAGGTGAAGCGGACACGTCGAATTCCCTCGATCCTCGCCACCCGACGCAGCAGGTCGGTGAAGGAGGAGATCTCACCCAGAGGGTCCCTCCAGGAGTTGACCGTCTGCCCGAGCAGGGTGACTTCCCGAAAACCCCGGGAGGACAAGCCCTCCACTTCGGACAGAACGTGCCGGCCGGGGCGGCTGCGCTCGGGTCCCCGGGTGTAGGGAACGACACAGAATGAGCAGAAGCGGTTGCATCCTTCCATAATGGTGACGAAGGCCTTGTAGGGGCTCTCCCTGGTGCCGGCCTCGGTTTCGAACAAGCGGTCGCTGTCCTGGGAAACATCGATCACCTGCTGCTCTCCCTGCTCCAGCCTGGAAACCAACCCGGGCAAGAAGGAGTAACTGCTGGATCCGACCACCAGGTCCACCTTGGGAGCCTTTTTGAAAATCGCGGCCCCCTCCATCTGGGCCATGCAACCGAGCAGGCCGATCTTGGCGGTGGGCTTGGCCCCATAGGTCTGACGCACGGCTCCCAGACGGGAAAACACCTTCTGGTTGGCTTTCTCCCGGATATTGCACGTGTTGAGCAGCAGCAGATCGGCCTCGGCGGCATTGGAGGTGGGCGCGTATCCCATCTTCACAAGGGTGCCGGCCACCTTTTCGGAGTCGTGATGATTCATCTGACAACCGAAAGTCTCGATAAAGAATTTCTTGCCTTGGGACATGGTTGACCGCAAACGGTGTCCGTACGGGCCGGCCGGATCGGCAATGCCGATCGGAACGGCACCGTTGGTTCACGCAGGAGGTCTGCGTGAACCGTCATTAAGAATGCAGGAACGTGCCCCCAAAGTCGAGCCTTTAGCCGCATTCATCAATTCGAAGCGCTGTTCAGAAGTTCGGCGGCATGCTTCAGGACATTCTCGGTTACCCGTTCCCCGCTGATCATGCGGGCTATTTCGCGAATACGGCTCTCCCGGTCCAGCCGGGCGACCCGGGTCACCGTCCGGTTTTTGTCCACTCTCTTCTCGATATGAAAGTGGTTGTCGGCATAGGAGGCAATCTGCGGGAGGTGTGTTACGCACAATACCTGGTTGGCCCTGGAAAGAACCTTGAGTTTCCGCCCCACCACGTCGGCTGCCCGACCACCGATGCCGCTATCGACCTCGTCAAAGATCAGTGTTTTCCCTCCGTCATCGATGGAACGAATGGTTTTCAAGGCCAACATGATCCTCGAGACCTCCCCGCCGGAGGCGATCTTGGCCAGAGCCTTCAGATCTTCACCCGGATTGGGACTGATCAGGAAGTCGATCACGTCGGTCCCGTTCGCGGTGCCGGGCACACCGGGTCCGGACGAAGCCTGTCCACCGCGGCCGGAAGCGGAAGAGAAGGCCACCCGGAACCGGGTTTTCTCCATGGCCAGTTGCCCCAACTCTCTACCCATGGAGCGCTCGAGCTTCTCGGCGGCCTTTTTTCGCTGGAGGCTGAGCGACCCCGCCCGACTCAGATAGCCGCTCTCCAGAGCCCGCAGTTCCTTCTCGATCGAATCGACCTTGCGGTCAGCTTCCTGCAGTTCCTCCAGCTCTCCTTCGATCCGCCGGCCATAGGCCATGACGGCCTCTACCGATTCCCCGTACTTTCGCTTGAGACCGTCGATTTCGACCAGGCGCTCCTCGATCCGATCCAGCCGCGAGGGGTTCACCTCGATCCCGGAGGCATATTCCCGCAACGCCAACGAAACATCCTCGATACTGATGCAGGCCGATTGAAACTGCTCCTGAAGACCCCGGCAGCGGGCGTCCAGAGACTCCAACTCCTCCAGCAGCCGGCCGGTCTGCCTGAGTCGGGCCCCAATCGAATCCTCCGATTCGTAGAGGTGGGCATAGGCCTGATGAGCGGCCTGGAAGAGACGGTCCGCGTTGGACAGCAGGCGGCGCTCCTCCAGGAGTTGAGATTCCTCATCGGGGGAGGACAGGGCCGCCTTGCGGATTTCATCGACCTGAAACGAAAGCAGATCGATAGCCCGCAGCCTTTCCTGCTCGCTCAATTTCAATCGCCGGACCTGCTCCCAGCCTCGCTCCAGCCTGGAGTAGAGGTCTTCAACCTCAGCCCGGGGCACCTGATGGCCGCCGTAGAGATCGAGCCACTGCAATTGGGAATCGCGACTGAAAAGCGACTGTTGGTCGCTCTGCCCGTGAATGTCGACACAATGGGTCCCCAGCTTCCTGAGGAAGGCAACCGGCACCATCTGGTTGTTGACGAAAGCCCGTCCCCTGCCGTCCGGAACGACTTCTCTCCGGACGATCACCCCCTCCGGATCGAACTCGAGCCCGCTCTCCTCCAGCGGTCCGCGCAACCGCTCCACGCCCTCGAAGCAGCCCGAAACCGTGGCTTTGCCGGACCCGGTACGAACCATTTCGGCCCGTGCCTTGGCGCCCGCCAGCAACCCCAGGGCATCGACGATGATCGACTTGCCCGAACCTGTTTCCCCCGTCAACAGGTTCAGTCCCTCCCGAAACTCCAGGGAAAGATGGTCGACCAAGGCGAAATCGCGTATTTCAAGGAACTTCAACATAGGGCGGACGGGAGCCGGTCTGAAATCGTGGAATCTGCTTCAGGAAGAGGGCTGAGTGTACCATAGAAGCCGCACGGCGGGGACCGGTCCGGCAGCCCTGTTTTGAAACCCGCGAAACCACTATGCTACCGGGTGTCGATGAGGATCCGGAGCACGGTTGACGATCCCGAGAGGTCTATGGTAACTTCCGCCACAACACGGTAGGAAAGAGGTTCATTCCGGCTGTCCGGGAATACGCTGGGGGAACTGTTTGACGATAGATCCAGGCGGTCTGCTTCCTGTGCTCGCGCAGGGAGCCGAGATGGACTTGTTGAAGTTGATCCTTCAGTCGGGTCCCTTGGCCAAGGGCGTCCTGCTGGTTCTTGTATTCTTCTCTATTTTTTCCTGGGCAATCACCTTCAAGAAATACTTTTACCTGAAGAAGCTCCGCGCCGATTCGGAAGCCTTTCTGCGCATCTTTCGAAAGAGCAAGCGCTTTTCGGAAATCAGCTCAGCTTCCGAAACCTTGAGGCATACTCCCCTGGTCGAGGTCTTTCTGGCCGGCTACGAGGAACTGGAAGCCCAGTTGATGAGCCAACCTGCCGGTGACCGCCCCGCCCCGTCTCCAACGCTCAAGACCATCAACGTCATTCAGAGGGCGCTATCCCGAGCCTCCTCGGTACAACTGACCAAGCTGGAACGCAATATGAGCTGGTTGGCCACAACGGCCTCGGTGGCCCCCTTTATCGGGCTGTTCGGCACGGTCCTGGGCGTCATCGACGCCTTTGCCGGCCTGGGAATGGAGGGGGCGGCCACAATCCGCGCCGTAGCCCCGGGCATATCGGAGGCTCTCATCGCCACCGCGGCCGGTCTGTTTGCAGCTATTCCGGCGGTGATCGCCTACAACTACTTTGTGCACCATCTCAAGGAGTTCGCCTCCGCCATGGACGACTTCTCTCTGGAGTTCCTGAACCTGATGGAGCGGACCTTCCTCTAACCCGGCCGCCGGGCCGATCCGGCAAACCCGCTCCCGAGGCCTGGCGTCCAAGTACGATTCAGGGGTGAACCGATGGCATTCACCAACTCGCAGGGTAGAACCCAGACGTCTCTTTCCGAAATCAACGTGGTGCCCCTCGTGGACGTGGTGCTGGTCCTGCTCATCATCTTCATGCTGACTGCGCCCATTATTCAATCCGGAATCGAGGTCAGCGTCCCCAAGACCAAGACGGTCAGTGAATTGACCAGGGAACTGCTGGTGGTCAGCATCAACCGGGAACAGAGGCTATTCGTCGGCTCCGATCCCATCAACATCAACGATCTGGGAGCCCGCCTCCAGGCCAGGATCAAGGACCCCGAAACCGCCATGATCTACTTGCGCGCCGACGAGGAAGTACCCTTCGGAACCATCGCCCGAGTCATGGACCGGGCCAGGCTTGCAGGCGTGAAGAATATCAACGTGGTCACCCAGCCGGAACAGTAGCCGGGATGCTTTCGGCTTGTCCTAGAGTTCGATGCCGGTCCAGCGACACTCCATTTTTGAAATTCAAAAGGAAAAACTGGGGGGCTACCTCTACCTGTCGGTGGTCAGCCACCTGCTGGTGGGGGTGAGCTTCTTCCTGCTGCCCTCCTACCTCAACCCGAGTGCCGATCCCTGGGGAGACAGCCAGGGTGGTGGCGGCTCCATATCGGTGGGCCTGGTGCAGGGATCGACCATTCGCGGATTGAACCTGCCACGTCCCAAGCAGACCACGGCCAGCAACATCGCCACCGAGTCCAAGGGTCTGGGCCAGACCGAAGAGGCCAAGGCGGCAGCCCCCGAGCCGGAGGCGCCCGACCCCAAGGCCTTCGAGGTCAAGAAGAAGCGCAGGGCCAGGAAACGGCCGCGGGCCCGGCGGCAAGCCCCCAAACAAGTTGCCCAAGTCCCTCCTTCCAATAGAGTTCCCTTTGGCGAAGGCGGTGCTCCCGATCTCTCCTACTCCCAGTTTCAGACCGGCATGGGATCGGGTGGAATCGGTTTGGGCGACGGGTTCTTCGGCAAGAAGTACGGCTGGTACGTGAGGCAGATTCGCGACATCGTCAGCAGCAACTGGCAGAAAAACCTAGTCAGTCCCAACGTGCGCACGGCGAAGCGCGTGGTGATTCAATTCACCATCCGCCGGAACGGGTCCATAGCCAGGGAAACCATCAAGCAGTCCAGCGGGGTCCCGTCGCTGGACCGTTCCGGACTCAGGGCCATCAAGGCTTCCCGCTTCCCTCCCCTTCCCGGAGGAGAGACCCGGTTGGTGGCTGAATTCTGGTTCGAGCATTCCAGGTAGTCTCATTTCCGGGACAGGACACCAGATAACGGAAAACCCATGACCAAATTTCTTGCCCCTGCCTGCCTGCTGTCGATGACATTCCTCAGTGGCCTATTGGCGGCCGCCGCCCAGGACAACGACAGCCAGGTCCGAGTCGTGGTTACCGAGGGAGTCAGGGCCCGCGTGGCCGTGGCCGATTTTCAGCAACGCGGCTCCCAAGAGGATCTGGAGCGGCACACCCGCCTCTTCGACGATGTCTTGTGGAACGACTTGCGGCGGGCCGGGGTGTTCGAACTGGTGCCCAAGAGCTTTTACCCCGTGCAACTGCCCTCGCAACCCTACGAGGTCGACTACGAGGAGTGGACCGCTGAAGACGTGCAGGCTCAAAACCTGGTCTATGGCAATTCCTATATGCAGCGCGGCCAGTTTGTGGTCGAGGCTCGGTTGATCGACGTGAACACCCGGGAGTCCATCATCGGGAACCGCTACCGGGTCGATCCGGATGAGGAGGGCGTCCGATCGCTGGCCCACCGCTTCGCCGATGAAATCGTGCTCCGCATCGGTGGAGGGGTTCGAGGCGTCGCTTCCACCCGGATAGCCTTTGTCTCCAACCGCAACGGCCACAAGGAAATCTTCACCATGGACTACGACGGCCATGGGCAGAAAGCGCTCACCAACCACCGTTCCATCAGCCTGACCCCCCGCTGGTCTCTCGACAACTCGCGCATCGCCTACACCTCCTACCACCGAGGCAACCCCGATTTGTACTTTCGAACCGTCTACGACCAAAGGCTCATCCCCTTCTCCCTTCGCGGCGGCTTGACCACCACGCCGGCCTTTGCTCCCGACGGGGAGAGGATCGCCTTCAGCTCCAGCAAGAGCCGTGACCCCGAAATCTACGTTTCCGATCTCCGCGGCCGCCGCCTCCGCCGGCTGACTCGCGCCCGCGGCGTGGACATCTCGCCCGTATGGAATCCCAAGTCCGGAAGGCAAATCGCTTTCGTCTCCGGTCGCAGCGGTTCTCCCCAGATCTGGATCATGGATGAGGACGGCTCCAACCTGCGCCGGTTGATCAACGAAGGCGGCGAGGCCGTGAGTCCCTCCTGGAGTCCGGACGGCGTGCACATCGCTTTCTCCTGGAGGAGGCGCCTAACGGGACGATTCGACATCTACCTGCTGGACGTGGTCAGCGGACGGTTCAGCCAGCTTACTCGAGACGGCGCCAACAATGAGCATCCGGTCTGGTCACCCGACAGCCGTCATATTGCCTACGAATCCAACCGTTTCGGCAGCCGGCAGATCTTCATCATGCTGGCCGACGGGACTCAGAAGGAGCAACTCACCCACCAGGGCCAAAACACCTCACCCGCCTGGTCCAATTACTTTCAGCGTTGATTTTTTTGTTTTACACTGGATTTATTTTTTATAGACTAGGGCCCGCTATCAAAGTTTCGGGATACGATTACGCTTCAACACCCATCTTCCAACGGAGGAATTATGAAAAACAGGAAGTCCTTGAACGTGGCTGCCCTGTGCCTGTTCGCGCTCCTCATCGCAATCTCGGGCGGCTGTAAGAAGAAGGTGCCGGTCGCGCCTCCGGAAGAGCCTGCGCCGCCTCCCCCGCCGCCCAAGCCCACGGCGACCCTGACGGCCAACCCGACAAC
>JAPVWS010000321.1 GCA_027493295.1 Candidatus Versatilivorator vitaminiformans
ACTAGAGTCCGTCGCTCGTGCCCTGGTTCAGAAGGGCAAGGGAATTCTGGCTGCAGACGAGAGCTCGGGAACCATCAAGAAGCGATTCGACAGCATTCATGTGAAATCGACCGAGCCCAACCGTCTTTTTTACCGCCGCATGTTGTTCACCACCCCGGGAATGGAGGATTTTATCAGCGGGGTGATCCTGTTTGACGAGACCCTCCGCCAGGTCGGGCCCGACGGCGTTCCCCTGAGCGAAGTCCTGGCGGGGAAGGGAGTGCATCCGGGCATCAAGGTGGATAAGGGAGCCAAGGCCCTTGCGGGTTTTCCCAGGGAGAAGATTACCGAGGGGCTGGACGGCCTGCGCGATCGTCTGGCCGAGTACCGCGACCTGGGAGCGCGGTTCGCCAAGTGGCGCTCGGTGATCACGATCGGCGAGGGGATTCCGAGCCGCACCTGTATCGACGGCAATGCCCGAGGCCTGGCCCGCTACGCCGCCCTCTGCCAGGAAGCCGGACTGGTGCCGATCGTGGAACCCGAGGTGCTGATGGACGGAGCTCACACCATCGAGCGCTGCGAGGAGGTCACCGCCGACACCCTCACCACGGTCTTCTTCGAGCTTCATCGCCATGGAGTTCACCTGGAGGGCATCCTGCTCAAGCCCAATATGGTCATTTCGGGCAAGCAATGCCCCGTGCAGGCCGGCCCCGGCGAGGTTGCCGAAGCTACCCTTCGCTGCTTCCGGCGGAGCGTTCCGGCGGCGGTGCCGGGCGTCGTCTTCCTGTCGGGCGGCCAGACCCCGCTCCAGGCCACCGAGAACCTGCAGGCCATGAACGCCTTGGGGCCCTCGCCCTGGCAGCTCAGCTTCTCCTATGGGAGGGCCTTGCAGGAGACCACTCTGAAGGCCTGGAACGGCCGCGCCGAGAATGCCGGCCAGGCTCAGGCGACTTTCTTTCATCGCTCCAAGTGCACCGGCGCGGCCCGCGACGGCCAGTACAACCCCGTGATGGAAGATGAGGTCGCCTCCGTTTCCAAGGTTTGAGTCGAGGTCGAACCTCGCTGTAGCCCGATCAAACGCCGGGCTCATCAAGCTCCGAGGCGTCCCTGGTTGCTTGGCAGGTCGGCTCCAAGGCCGATTTCCGTCTGCCAGTGCTGCTGAAAATGAAAGGACTCGCCGCCACCCATGAACGGTTTCAGCCTCGAATCCCACGGCATTCACGTCCATAGAATTTACCGCAACTTTTCCCCGGCCCAGCTCTACGAGGAAGCCATCCGGCACGAGTCGGACAGCAAGGTCTCCTCCAACGGGGCACTCATGGCCTATTCGGGAACCAAGACCGGCCGCTCACCCAAGGACAAGCGAGTGGTCCGCAACGCGGCTTCCGAGTCGGCGGTCTGGTGGGGCAGCGTCAATGTGCCGCTGGGTGAGACTCCCTTCATCATCAACCGCGAGCGGGCCCTCGACTACCTGAATACCCGCAAGCGTATCTATTGCACCGATGGATTCGCCGGCTGGCACCCCAAGTACCGGATCAAGGTGCGGGTGATCGCCTCCCGTCCCTACCATTCTCTTTTCATGTGGAACATGTTGATTCGGCCCAACGACCGGGAACTGGCGGACTTTGGCACACCGGATGTGACCATCTTCAACGCCGGCGCCTTCCCGGCCAACCGGCACACTTCCGGCATGACCTCCAAGACCAGCGTCGACCTGAGCCTGGAGGACCGCGAAGTGGTGATTCTGGGCACCGAATACGCCGGGGAGATGAAGAAGGCCGTTTTCAGCTACATGAACTACGCCATGCCCAAGCAAGGGGTCCTGTCGATGCACTGCTCGGCCACTGCCGAACAGGCGGGTGAAGGCTCCTCGATCCTGTTCGGCCTTTCCGGCACCGGCAAGACCACCCTGTCGGCCGACCCCAAGCGGCGGCTGGTGGGCGACGACGAGCATTGCTGGACCGATGACGGCATTTTCAACATCGAAGGAGGCTGCTACGCCAAAGCCATTCACCTCACTCGCGAGGCGGAGCCCCAGATTTTCGATGCGCTTCGATTCGGCGCCGTGCTGGAAAACGTCGCCTATGACCAGGCGACCCGCCACGTCGACTTTGACGACGACACCATTACCGAGAATACTCGAGGGGCCTACCCCATCGATTTCATCCCCAACGCCAAGGTGCCCTGCCTGGCCGGCCACCCCACGGACGTGATCTTTCTGACCTGCGACGCCTTCGGGGTGCTGCCCCCGCTGAGCCGCCTCACCCCCGACCAGGCCGAGTACCACTTCATCAGCGGCTACACCGCCAAGGTGGCCGGCACCGAAGTCGGAGTTACCGAGCCCCAGGCCACTTTTTCGCCCTGCTTCGGGGGACCCTTCCTGGTATGGCACCCGGGAAAGTACGCTCGCATGCTCAGCCAGCGCATCCGCCGCCACGGCGCCCAGGTCTGGCTGGTGAATACCGGCTGGTCGGGCGGGGCTTACGGGACTGGCTCGCGCATCAAGCTGAAATACACTCGGGCCATGCTGGATGCGATCTACGCCGGAACCTTGCGGGACGCCAGGACCGTCAAGGATCCTACCTTCGGCCTGGAGGTGATTGCCGAGTGTCCGGGGGCGCCGAGCGAGCTGATGCTGCCCCGCGGTTCCTGGGCGGACAAGGCCGCCTACGATCAGACCGCTGTCAAGCTGGCGGGATTGTTCAAGAAAAACTTCAAGGCCTACCAGAGCGGTGTCACCGACGAGGTGCGGGCGGCCGGACCGAGATAGGCAATTCTCCCGCCAAGTCATACCCCGACATCATCTTTGATCGGACTGAAGCGCGGATTCGTGACGTGTTTCTACACGTTTCTGGTGGTTCTGCCTATTTCAATATCGGGTGCGACCTGGTGAAAAATGCTGTCTAACCACAAAAAGCACAAAAGTCACAAAGTGTGTTTTTGTGCCTTTTGTGGCCATTTCCGGGAAACGTCCCGCTGCCGAATTTTGCAACAGGCTCCGAATATTGTCCCGTACCCTTGCGGTCTTCTTGGCGTTTCGGAATCCAGCAACTTCAAGGTCGTAACACTGTGGCCGAAATAGCGACTCTATCCATCTTCAGGAAGTTGGCCGACATGGCCACTATCGGTCTGGGCATTCAGGCTTCACAGCATGTGGAAATCCGGGGCGACACCTCCATGCAGGAGTGTATCGATGCGGTGTCTCTTGCCGTGGAAAGGGTCGGAGCCGTGCCGTGCCTCAACCTGACTTCAATTGCCCACGAGGCAGAACGCATCCGGACCTTGTCGAGTGACTGGCTGCGGCGTCCGTCTCCGTTCCTGTTCAAACTGGCGAGAACCGTCGATGCCGTCATCGTCATTGAACGGGACTGGAGTTCGTTGGCAGCCCTTTGTCCTGCCGAGAAGCTCGAAGCTTGGAACCAGGCCGTAGGTCTCCTGGTGGCGCAACAGGAATCCAGGCGGATCCCCTATTGCCTGATTGCACATCCGAAGGCAAAACGGCAGGACCAGCTTCTTGTTTCAAGAAATGAGGCCTACCAAGCGATCGAGGCTGCCATCAGCGCGGATGTCGATGAAATACGCGCACTGCTGGAGAGAGCCCAGAAGATCATCTACAACGGGCGAGTCCTCGAAATCAGGACTCGCAACCACGGTTGCATGACGTGTGATCTTGGGAGGCCTATATATCGGAGCGACGGGCGCCTCAATGTCAGCCGTGTCTTAAACCTTCCCTATGGCTCGCTATCGTTTACCGTTCCGGAAGACAGTGTCGAGGGCACGATTTGCTTTGACCGCTGGAGGGATGTACGTGATCTCGTTGTTGCTTTCGATGGCGGCCGCATATCCGACATCTCGGCAGCCAATAGTCCTGAAGCCTTTGCCGATTTTGTGGGCACACACTCAGGCGACCGCGACCGAATCAGTCACATAGGCATCGGCGTCAATCCGGGTATCACGCGGCCGACCGGATTGACAACCATAGACGAATGCATGTCCGGCATGGTGTTCGTTGCCTTCGGCGAGAATAGATTCATGGGTGGAAAGAACGAATCAACCCTCAACATCGACCTGGTTTGTTCGGGAGCAACCGTGCTTTGCGATTCCAGGTACCTGGTGCGGGAAGGGCGGCCGGCATTTGGGTGAATCCAGGATGAGTGGGCTTCACCAAGGGCCGAGGGACCTGCTGACAGGTAGGGATTGTCCCGACGTTCAGGTCCTTGAAACCGCTTTACTCGAAGGGGAGAAAATCGCCGCTGGAATCGAACTTCAGGTCCGTAGGGGGAGTCACCACGCTCAAGTCGCTGCGCGATTCCACTTCGGGAAGATAGGCCTCCGAAGCCAGAATCTCCCGCAAGTCGAGCGTGTCGTGAATGCGAACGACCTTGGCCTGCTCGGGCTCCACCAGGCCCACCGTTCCCAACGCCAGGCTCAAGGCCCTGCGGTCGTTTTCGAAGGTGATCGGGATCGATGCTCCCGAAGGCGCATTCCCCGTCATGCAGTTGATGTAGGTGGCTTCACGGTTCATGCGGTCGACGGCCCGCCGGTGGCAGTATTCGGCCATTCCCAGCCCTGAAGCGTTCCCGTGGGTTTCCTCGGTCAGGTCCCGGACGTAGATGCGGGTGATCCTGGGCCGCTCGCTGTCCGTCGCCCTGTGGTCATTGTACTTGCGGCCGATCACATTGGTGTCCATGCCGGCCCCGCTGATGTCCTTGCCGATCCGGTCGACCACCAGCAGATCGATGTTTTCAAAAGGCAATCGCGGCATCCATCGCTTGGCCAGCACCAGCAACTCCTTTTCACGTTCCAGGAAATCCCCGGGAGCCACCGCCTCGATCAGTGCCGTCTCATCGTACTGGTTCTCCACGATCCCCAGTCCCAGAAGCACCCCGCACTTATCAATGACGGTTCGGGCGATGGACCGGACCATCTGATCCCAACTGAAGTGAATGATGGCCTGGTGATAGAGGGCCGCACCCTTGTGCTTGCCGAACCCGATGAGCA
This sequence comes from Candidatus Versatilivorator vitaminiformans, assembly GCA_027493295.1. GTDB lineage: Bacteria > Acidobacteriota > Terriglobia > Versatilivoradales > Versatilivoraceae > Versatilivorator > Versatilivorator vitaminiformans. The sequence goes on from JAPVWS010000321.1 coordinate 4,981, forward strand.
TCATCTTGTGAAGCCCACTCTCGATTTCGCCGTTGAAGCCCGTGTGCGGCTTGACGCGGGCGACCACGGCCACATGGTCGGCC
>JAPVWS010000322.1 GCA_027493295.1 Candidatus Versatilivorator vitaminiformans
GTAGCCGCGCATGACCGGCCGCACGTAGGCATTGACCACGGTGGTGGCGGTGCGTTCGTATTCCTTGCGTTCGCGAAGCACCTCCGAGGAGAGTGAGAGCTGAACCTCGGGCAGTTGCCGGCGCAGAAATTTTCCCACCAGGTCTTCGTGCTCGGGCCAGGCGTAGGCGTGCAGCAGGCACACGGCTACCGACTCGACCTTCTCTGCCTTCAAGCTGCGGGCGATGCGGTTCAGGTCGTTCGGGTCCACCTCGGCCAGAACCTCGCCCCTGGCCGAAAGGCGCTCCCCCAGCTCATACCTCAGATAGCGCTCCACCAGCTCGGGAGGTTTCTGGAAAAAGAGGTCATACATCTGGGGGGCCCGGATGCGGCGCAGCTCCAGCACGTCCCGGAACCCCCGCGTGGTGATCAGGGCCGTCAGCGCCCCGCGCCGCTCCAGGATGGCGTTAGTGGCCACGGTGGTGCCGTGAACCACTTCGGCCACCTCCGACCCGGAAGCCGCGGTCGTTTGGAGCAACTGCGAGATGCCGTTGAGCACGGCGGTTTCGAAGTCGGGGGGCGTCGAGGGAACCTTGGCGGTCCAGACGTTGCCTCCGGCATCGGCGAGGACCACGTCGGTGAAGGTGCCACCGACATCGGCCCCCACCCGGATCGGCCCTTTCGGTTTCATGCCGGTCTCCCGTAGCTGCATTCCATGGATTGCTTCCCGGTCTCCCGGTGAGAAGTGCGGGTCAATCCGCGGAGCCGAAGCGCTCCCTCAGCTCCCGCCGTAGCGTTTTCCCGTAGGCGTTCTTGGGGATTTCATCCACGAAGACCACCCATCTCGGCTTCTTGAAGCTGGCGATGCGCTCCCGGCAGAAGGCAATCAGTTCAGCAGCCGGGGGCGGGGCTTGCGGGTTGCAGGGCCTGACGGCCGCTTTCACCGATTCCCCCCATTCCGGATCGGACACGCCGAACACGGCCACCTCGGCCACCTGAGGGTGCTCCATCAGGGCTTCCTCGACCTCTCGCGGGTAGATGTTGGACCCTCCGGAGAGGATCATGTCGTTTTTGCGGTCCACCAGGAAGAGATATCCCCGTTCATCCAGGTAGCCGATGTCCCCGGTGTGCAGCCACCCCCCGCGCAAGGTCTCGGCGGTGGCCCGGGGATTGTTCCAGTAACCCTTCATGACCACGCCGCCCCGCACCAGGACCTCGCCGGCACTGCCCGCGGGCAGCGGTTGGCCGGCGTCGTCCACGACGCGGACTTCCACGTCGGTGCGCGGCAATCCCGCCGTGAGCAGCGCCGGTGCCTTCTCCAGTTCCGCCCCCATGGCCCGCCGGCTGAGGGCGGTGATGGTCATGGGGGACTCTCCCAGTCCGTAGAGCTCGGTCAGGATAGGCCCGAAGCGGGCGACAGCCCGTCGGGCGTCTTCCACGTACATGGGGGCTCCGCCCCAGGCAATGGCCCGCAGGGAGGAAAGGTCGTGGCCGGGGCCCACCGGCTCCTCGGCCAGTCGCTTGACCTGAGTGGGTGCCAGAAAGGGAATGAGGGTGACCTTCCAGCGGGTGATCTCCTCGAACACCAGAGCAGGGCTGAACCCCACCGAATCGTGAAGAATGTTGGTGACGCCCCGGGCCACCAGAGGAAGCGCATAGAGGCCGCTGCCGTGAGAGAGAGGCGCCGCATGGAGCGCCACGTCGCTCTCGTCGGGGACGTAGTGGTCTGCGAAGAAGCTCATGGTCATGGCCAGCAGGTTGCGGTGGGAGAGCATGGCTCCCTTGGGCTTGCCGGTGGTGCCGGAAGTGTAGAAGAGCCAGGCCAGAGCGTTCTCCTCCAGCTCGACATCGTCCGGGAGTTCGGGCGCCTGAGCCAGCAGATCCTCGTAGCCGAGGGTGTCCGTGGAAGCACGCTCGCCGGTACTGATCCAGTGACGAACCGAGGTTTCCCGGCGGGCTTGCGAAATGCGGGGGTTGATAAAGTCGCCATGGATCACGGCTGTGGTCTGGCTCTGCTCCAGGATGTAGCGAACCTCGCGCGGATGGAGCCTGACGTTGATGGGGACGGCCACGGCCCCCAGGCGGAAAAGCGCGAACAGGGTCTCCAGAAAAGGAGGCGCGTTGTGCTGGAGGATGGCTACGCGGTCCCCTATCCCGACGCCCAGGACTTTCAAGGCCCCGGCCAATCGACCCGTCCGCCGGTTGAACTCCTCGTAATTCAGGACTCTGTCACCCTGAACCAAAGCCGGCCTGTCCGGGTGGGCCCGGGCGGCGCGGCTCAACAGGAGGGAGAGATTCATGAGCTTCAACAGACCGGCACGGCGGTTCCGTGGCGGGAGTCGTTGAGGAGCAGGTCAAGGGCCGGCCCAGGTTTTCGGTGGGCCGGTTTGCCGCCGTACCATATCCTGCTCCTCCGGTCGCGTCAACCGGGAGGCCGGACCCCCGAGCCGGTTCGTAGCGGAAGATCGGAACAGACCCGGTCTGGAACATGGCGGCAGCCGGGACGCTTCTTTTCATAGCATTGAATTTTCGCTATTCTGCCGCGAAGCGGAGGCTCGCCCCCCCACCGCATCAGCCTTCGCCATTCGGCTCGGCTTCTGCGACTCCCCCTCAAGGGGGGAGTGATAGAGTTCTACTGGTAGCCTTGTGCTGGCCTCACGACCAGGTGACGGCGGTGGATAACCTGAGCCTTGAGATCGCCGACCGGGAATTCCTGGTGCTGGTGGGGCCCTCGGGCTGCGGCAAGAGCACGGTGCTGCGCTGCATTGCCGGCCTGGAGGTCCTGACACGGGGAGAGATCTTTATCGGGGACCGCCGGGTGAACACCCTCTCTCCCAAGGACCGGGACGTAGCCATGGTGTTTCAGAACTATGCTCTCTATCCCCACATGAACGTCCGGGAGAACCTGGCCTTCGGCTTGCGCCTGCGAACGCCTCCCCACGGTCCCCTGGCCTGGATGCTGGACCGACGGGCCTGGAAGGGGAAACGCGAAGGCATCGAACGGCAGGTCCGGTCGGTTGCCCGGATGCTGGAGCTTGAGGAAGTGCTGGGGAGGCGTCCCAAGCAGCTTTCCGGCGGGCAGCGCCAGCGGGTGGCCCTGGGGCGGGCCATCGTCCGCGAGCCCAAGGCTTTCCTGATGGACGAACCGCTGTCCAACCTGGATGCCAAGCTGCGGGTGGCCACTCGGGCCGAGCTGGTCAAGCTCCACCGCAGGCTGGGAGTGACCACCGTCTACGTGACTCATGACCAGGTCGAGGCCATGACCATGGGGGACCGCATCGCCGTCATGAACCATGGGATCCTCCAGCAGGTGGACACTCCCCTCAACCTCTACAATCGTCCGGCCAACCGGTTTGTGGCCGGGTTTCTGGGATCGCCGGAGATGAACTTTCTGGAAGGGCGGGCGGTCGCGCGGGACGGGGAGCTTTGGCTGGAAACCGCAAGTTTGCGGCTGCCGCTCTCGGAACTCAACGTTCCCGGGGACTGGAGCGGCCGGCAGGTCACGCTGGGCATTCGCCCGGAACATGTTCTCAATTGCGGTCCAGGACCGGACGGGAACTCAGGTCTTGTGCGGCTGGAAATCGAGGTGGAGGTGGTGGAGCCGATGGGGAGCAGTGTACTCCTCTATCTCAAGGCCGGCGCCCATACGCTGCTGGCCCTCTGGGGGCCCGAAGCAGCGGGTCAGCCCCCACCCGCAAGGGTGAGCCTGGATCTGTCCAAGGCCCACCTGTTTGACCCGGGCAGCGGACGTTCCCTCTGTCAGCCGGAGGGGCCGGCCACGAACTTCTGGACCCGACGTCCCAGCACGTCACAGACGTAGACCTCTCCAGAGGGCGCGACCGCCACGTCGTGGGCCCAGTAAAACTGCCCGTCGTACCTTCCGAAGGAGCCCCACAGATCCAGCAGCCTCCCCTCGGGACTGAACTTCAGGATCCGCTCCTTCTTGTCCCGATGGACCAGGTCCCCGCCGTCGGCCACGAAGACCGAGCCGTCGGCTCCGATGTCCAGGCCCCAGGGCCGGCGCATGCGGGGACTGCTCCAGTGGCGGATCAGGGTCCCCTTGCCGTCGAACACCTGGACGCGCTGGTTGCCCCGGTCGGCCACGTAGACGTTACCGTTGCCGTCGAGGGCGATGCCGTGAGGCGTGTTCAGTTGTCCCGGCAAGTCGCCCTTGCTCCCCCAATCCATCAGAAATTTGCCGTCGGAGGAAAATTTGGCCACCCGGCTGTTGACATAGCCGTCGGCGACGTAAATCTCCCCGTTGCGGGCCACGGCCACGTCGGTGGGCTTGTTGAAAAGCGCGGGACCCAGGCCGGGAGTCCCTCGGGTCCCCAGGGTCATCAACAGCTCTCCTCGGGGACTGAACTTGAAGACCTGGTGGTGGCCCACGTCCACCACCCAGACGTTGTCCCGGGGATCGACCTCCAGGCCATGGGCCGCCTCGGTAAACCGGCCCTCGCCCCAGGAAGCCAGCAGCTTGCCGGATTGGCCGTCAAGACAGAGGATGGGCGGGTCGGTGCGCTGGAAGATGAAGACACGATTTCGTGAGTCCACGTCCACCCCGGCGACCCCGGCAAAGGGGGACCCTTCGGGCGCTTGAGGCCAGCCGTGCACGACCCGGTATTTCGAGGCGGCAATGGGGTCCAGGCCGGGCCGCAGCGCGATTCCCGCCATCACCGCAAAGGCGGCCGCCAACCACAAACGTTGCACGGACGGCTCCTTTCTCAAGAGTCTCGGACGTGCAAGCCCTGCACGCCAGGCTCGATTTCCAATGTCAGTCCGGTTCCGACGTCGGTCATTGCCGATCCAAGCGGTTGCCTATGGATGCCAGAAAGTGACGGGCCAGCAAGCCCAGCACCAGTAGGGCCGCGGCCAGGGACAGGGTGTGCAACAGGCTCAGCAGCCAAAGGGGAACCATGGGCGGACCCTTAAGGACGCGCTCCTCACCGGATGTCAGTCCTCCCAGGTGAAGAGGACTCCCAGCATGTTTTTTTCCCGATGGTAGATCATCTCGTAGGCTTCCACCATCCGGGAGTAGTGGAAGCGGTGGGTGATCAGCTTCTTGGGTTCCAGCGAGGTCGTCTTCATCAGAAACAGCATGTGCTCGGCGGCTCGATCGTTGGAGAAGCGGTTTTCCATGGTTGAACCGCCGCCCCCGTCCGGATAGAGATACCCCGTCGGTCCCGATACGGCGTGCAGCGAGATGCCCCGGGTGTAGAACAGGGACATGGAAAGCGGGTTGAAGTCCAGATCGGTTTCTCCCCGCCCCAACAGGCTGACGATGGACACTCGGCCGTGCAGTCGCACAATCTCGAGGGCGGTGCGGTAGGCGGGCCAGGGATTGGCCGTCAGGATCACCAGGTCGATGCCGGAGCCTCCGGTGACGTCGTCCAGCTTGGCTTTCAGGTCCGGGTCGTTGTAGAGGAAGCCCTCGTGAGCCCCCATCCGCTGGGCCATCTCCAGGCGGGTGGGACTGTTGCCGATTGCAATCAGATGCGCACCGAACAGCGGCCCCAGGGCCACCGCTCCCAGACCCAGCGTTCCCAGTCCGACCACCGCCACGTTTTCGCCCGGTTCGAAATGGGCCTTGCGGTAGCAGAAGGAGCTGAGCGCGTAGAGGTGAGCCCACACCGCGTCCTCGTCGTCCACCCCCTCCGGAACCTTCACCATGCTGGCCGCCTCGTTGGTAATGTATTCCGACTGGTGGGGTTGCCGGGTCACCACCCGGTCCCCGACCTGAACCCGACGGACGGCGCTGCCCACTCCCATCACGATTCCCAGGTTGCTGTCTCCCACCCAACGGGGATACACCGGGGCTCCAGGGACGTGTTCGGCCCCCTCGTAGTTGCCTCGGTCGGTCCCGATCTTCAGGGCGCTCACCCGGGTCCGGATCCAGATTTCGTCCGGCTTCAGGTTGCTGGTGTCCAGGGGGCGCTCTTCGATGTGCAGGTCTCTGGGTCCGCGAAGGTTGGCGATTTTCATGGCGGCTCCTTTGAATTCTCCGGATGGGTCGGGTACGTCAGCCCCGGCCTTTGGGACCATCACCCGCGCTGGAGTCAGTCCGGGCGCGGCGTAAGTCTATCACGGTCGAGGGTGCTGGCAGGAGGAGACCATTGGCTGGCGCACGGAGTTCATCCTGCTTTGAAAAAACCGGGCTTCCACGGTGTGGTGAATTAACGGGGAGCGGTGTGGTCGCAGTTGACACGGGTTAACAGCGGAGACATCTCGTACAGAGTTTGCTTATACATGATAAGGTTGGTTTGCCCGAGAACGGGTACCCACCGAAACATTGAGCGGCCGCAGAGACTCCCTCCTAAAAGCAGGACACAATGACACCAAAACAGGAAGGCTCAGTGTCCCGTTGCGCCTACATTTTCCTGGATGAGTCCGGAAACTTTGACTTCCGCCGGAGCGGGTCTCGCTATCTTGTGATGACCTGCGTGGGAATGTGTCGCCCGTTTCCGGCGTGGGAACCGCTCGATGACTACAAATACCGTTGCATTGAAAACGGTATGGACATTGAGTATTTCCATTGTTACGCAGATCGCAAGCACGTGCGCAGCACCGTCTTCAGTGTGATCGCGCAACATCTCGACGACATGCGCATTAGCTGTGTAGTTATCGAGAAGACGAGAGTCTCTGCGATGATGCAGGAACCCAAGTGGCTATACCAGTGGATGTTGGGCTACTTGCTCGGGAGGGTGCTGGCCGGGGAGCTAAGCACGGAGGTCAAAGATGTCATCGTCATCACCGACACCATACCGGTTAACCAGAGACGGAAAGCCATTGTAAAAAGCATCCAACTGGCAGTCGCGAGAAATCAGCCGCCCAATATGAAGTACCGCATCTTGCATCACCAGTCGCGCACCCACTACGGCCTACAAATTGCTGACTATTGTTGTTGGGCAATCTTTCGTAAGTGGGAGAGCGAGGACTGTACTTGGTTTGATCGCATCAAGCCAGCGGTAAATGGCGAATTTGATGTCTTCCCAAAAAAAAGACCCTCCTGACTACTCCGTTTCCAGAGAGAGCACCCATGGCGCTCTTGTCATCAGGAGGGTACCTTTACTTGGATGTTACCACGTCTTGGCTCAGCGCCGGAAGATTATCTCCCAATGTTCCCCTGCTTTCTAAGCAGCGCCAAGCCCCTTGGAAATCTCTGTTTCTGACTTCAGAAGTAAATGCTCAACGAAAGGTAGGCGGTGGTGCCGAGGGCGCCGTACTCGGAGGCGGGCGGGCCCTCCGAGCCTGGGGAGACATCCCCGAATCCCTTGAAGAGGCCGCCGGTGATGGTGACTTCGTTGCTGGCCGAGTAGGAGAGGCTGGGAGCCAGCAGGGAGCTGTGGTCGTTGAGGTTCCGAAGCCAGAGCAGCGACAGGCTCCAAAGAGGATGGAGCTGGTATTGGGCCTGGGCTGCGGCCTCGTCTCGCCCCAGAACCTGCAGCTCGCCCCGCGTGAAGGCCTCGGACTCCAGGACCGAGGAGGTTTCGCCGGGGTCGGCGGCGCCCAGGCCGTCGTGCTGGTACTCGGCCACCAGGTAGAGGTCCCGGTTGGAGAGGGTGAGGCGGCGGTCGACCCCCAGGGTTCCTCTGAGCACGGTTTCACCACGGATCCTGCGCAGCGAGGCCTCGCCGCGCAACGCCAACGGGCCCAGCGAGCCGGACACCGCCCCGGCCGCAGCGGGTTCGTTGAAGAGGGCTCCGGCCCAGCCCGAGATTTCCCAGTTCCTCCAGGTGGTCAGGCCTCGCCCCAGGGCGGTGATCTCCCTGCCGGCAACCGACCGGGTGGGCCGCACCACCACCTCGACCCGGCTGAGGGGGCCCGGGTGAAATTGAAGCCGGGCGGCGTCGACGCCGCCGCGAAAGGCGCGAAAGGGGTCGGCGGGATTGAAGGGGGAAAAGGGATCGGCCGGGGTGAGAAAGAGCGTGGTTGCCCAGGAGACGGTCTGGCGTCCCAGCGTCAGATCCAGACTCCCGGTGGGCGCCCAGCTCAGGTTGAGGCGATCGAAGCGATGCTCCCAGCTCACATGATCCTGCTCCCAGAGGTTCCACTGGAGGTCCAGCCAGGGGCGGGTTTCGGGAATGCCGGCGATCGCAAGGGCTCGCGAGGTCGGCTGCCGGTTCAGGCCGAGGGTGTGCTCGTAAGCGATCTCCAGGGAAAGGGGTCCCCAGCCAGGCTCGCTCATCAGTCGCAAGCGGTTGAAGTCGCCGAAGAACCCCCCACGGGATGGCGTCGCCCGGCTCCACAGGGGAAGGTTGTGATAGTAGCCCCGGATCAGGGGGGTTTGGGCGGCTGCCGGTCCGGGGCCGTCTTGGGCTGCCCCCAGGGCCAGGAGGAATGCCGCGGAAACTGTTATTCGCGCCGGGGCTCTTGCCATTGGTCAGAGGCTATTTTACCGTCGACCAGATGGATCAGGCGACGGGACCGTTCCATCAGCCGGGAGTCGTGGGTGGCGAAGAGAAAGGTGGTTCCAAGGTCCCGGTTGAGCTCCTCCATCACCGTCAGCAGGACGTCGCTGGCGGCCGAGTCGAGGTTGGCGGTGGGCTCGTCCGCCAGGACCAGGGCGGGTTCTCCGACCACCGCCCGGATGACGGCCACCCGCTGCTGTTGTCCCCCTGACAGCTTGCCGGGACGGCGGTGCTCCAGTCCCGCCAGTCCGGTGCGCTGGAACAGTTCTCGGACCCGACGCTCTCTTTGGCTGCGTTCCAGGCCGCGCAATAGCAACGGGATCTCGGCGTTCTCCAAGGCCGAGAGGACCGGCAGCAGATTGTAGGACTGGAAGATGAAGCCCAGCTTCTCCAGGCGCATCCGGGCAAGCTCGCGACTGCTCATCCGGGTCAGTTCCAGTCCGTCCACCCACACCCGGCCGTCGCTGGGCCGGGTCAAGCCCCCGATCAGATTGAGCAGGGTGGTCTTGCCCGATCCCGAGGGGCCGGCCAGCACCACGAACTCTCCGGGCTGGATGGTGAGGGTGACCCCGCGCACGGCCCGCACCTCTTCCGCCTCCTGATGAAAGACCTTCCAGACCGCTTCGGTACGCAGGGCCGGATTGCCCACGATCTCGCTCCTTCAGCGCTCGAACTTCATGGTCTCGGCAACATCGATGCGCATGGCTCTCAGGGCCGGGTAGAGGGAGGAAAGCATGCCAATGAGGAAAATGAACGACAGCCCCTGCACCATCCGGGCCGCCCGAAAACGGGGAACCACCACCGGGTCCATCACCACACCGGAGAAAGTCCACTCATTGTCCATCATGGAGGACAGATCGAGTCCCTCTCCCCAGAGAAACCAGGTGACCGACAGACCCAGGGCGATGCCGATAGTCCCACTGATGACGGTCAGAATCAAGCCCTCCACTAGAACCAGGCTGGCCGATTGGCCGGGAGTCAGGCCCAGGGCCTGAAGCACGCCGAACTCCCTCCGCCGGTACATCACCGACATCAGCACCGTGTTGACGATCCCCAGGGCAATGATGCTGAAAAGGATCCCCTGAAAAAGGTAGTTGGAGAAGTCATCGATCTTCACGGCGGCATCCAGCTCCGGCAGGGATTCCCGCCAACTCAATATCTGCAGCTCTTCCGATCCGGGTAGCTGGGAGAGCCCTTGCTGCAGTGAATGCCGAGCCTGAGGCACCTGCTCGCTGTTTGCCAGCAGCAGCCCCAGGGAGGTGATATCGTCGCCGCAGCCCAGCCAGGCGCCGCCGGTGGAAAGCGGAATGTGCAGGAGCGAGCGGTCCACCTCGGGAATGCCCGTGCGAAAGGTCCCCACCACCCGAACCAACTGGCCGGCGATTTCCCCATCAGCATCCTGGGCGGTGAGGACGAACTTGGACCCCAACCGTAGATCGAGAGCCTCGAGGAGCCCGATTCCCACAAAGGCGGCCAGTCGGTCTCCGGGTCGGAGGTAGCGGCCCTGCCGCACTTTCTCGTCCAGGACGGAAAAGGCGGCCTCGACGCCAGGGTCGACCCCCAGGATGCGAGCCGGTCGCGCCCCGGCCGCGGAACCGGCCATGCCGGTGACGGCGAGCCGGGGGACCATGGCATGGATTCCTCCGGGGAGGCCGCCTTGGCGCAGGGCCTGCTCCACCAGGGCTCGGGATTCCGAAGGCATCCTGTCCTTCAGGGCTCGGCTGTCCTGAAATCGGTTTGACTGGATCGTAAGGTGCCCGTCGGCCATGCGCGCGGCCGAGTCGATCCACTGCTCGTGGGTTCCGTCCCCCAGGATCAGGCTGAATATCAACAGGGCGCCACCCACAATCATGGAGGCAGCCGTCAGCAGGCTGCGCCTGGCCTGTCTTCTCAGGTTGCGCAGAGCCAGCTTGGCGATGACGGCGGTCTTGGAGCTCATAGGCCGGAGAGTGTATCCGCCGGTGGCAGCCATGCGGCTCGCGCTGCCGGGTAGAGTCCGGCTGTCACTGCGGTCACCAGCAACGCCAGGGCGGTCCATAGAGACACGGGGAGGTTGTATTCGACCCTGAGAACGGGACGAATCAGCGCTCCCAACATGGTGAGATCGCCGTAGATCCAGCTCAGGTCGATCGGATAATGGTGCCACCAGGTTATGAGCGGCAAGGTGACGGCCACGCCCAGGACCAGGCTGATCCATCCCAGCGCGGTGGCTTCCGAAACCACTGTGAGCAGTATCTGGTGGGGCCTGGCTCCCAGAGCCAGCATCACCGAAAACTCCCGCCGTCGTTCGAAAGTGGACATCAGCATGGTGTTGGCGACGCCGAAAAGCGCGATGGCGAAGACGATGATGACCACGATCGAGTACCAGGAATCCATCAACAGGGCGTATTCCAGCATTTCGGGCCGCAGCCCGGTCCAGTCAAGGACCTCCATCTCCACCCCCAACGGCGCCAGGGCGGCAACCAGGCGCCGGCCGGCTTCCGGAGCCAGCCAGGGATCGGCGGTGGAGAGGGCGATCTCGTGGATCCTCTCCGCATCGAGAGCCAGCAAGCGCTGTAGCGACCGGATCGGGACCAGGGCGAAGGCTCCGTCCAGGTCCGCCATTCCCGTCCGGTAGAGACCGCTTACCTGGAAAATGTCGTTTCCCATGGAGCCGTCCGCCGCGGGAGCCACCAGGATGACCTCGTCGCCGATCTGCAGTTCGAGCCGGCGGGCCATCTCGGTTCCAATCATCAGTTCGTTGGCTGCCGGGTTTGGGGCCCGCCCTTGCGATAGAGAATTCACGAGACGGCTAACCGCGGGCTCGCGATCGAGGTCGATGCCCATCAGCATGCCGCCCCGGGTGGATTGTCCGGAACTCAACAGCCCTGCGCCGTAGACGCGGGGTGCGGCCGCGACCACGGCGGGATCTCGGACCGCCGTCCGGATTACGGCTTCGAAGTCGGATCCGGAACGGCCCCCGATCGTCTCGTAGAGGCTGCGGTCGGGCCTGTAGCGGGGCGAGTGGATCTGTATCTGCCCGGTCATCAGACCCGTGCCGTTCTCGATCATCTCCACCTTGAGTCCTTCGGCAAAGCCGACCATGAAGATGACGGCAAAGTAGCCGGCCGCCAGGCCCAGGGCCGTGATGAAGGTGCGTCTCGGGTTGCGCCCTAGATTGCGCCAGCCGATCAGCCACCAGCAAGGAAGGGCCATGACCGCTCACCTCCCGCGCCGGAGCGTCCGCAGGGAGAAGAAGGACTTGTCGATGTCCAGGTTGAACTGCAGCTCGTCGTAGCTCACGCTGGTCCGCTCACCGGGCTTGTCGTGAGGTTGCATGTCCATGTGAGCCGGAACCAGGCGGCCGCCCATGCGGCGGAAATCACTGAAGGTGAGGGTGCGGACCAGTTCGCCCTCTTCGTCGAAGTAGCGGGCCTGCAAGGGCATGAAGTCCCGTTGTCGGACCCGGTATTCGATCTTTCCCCACACCACGGCGGCTTCCGGTCTCGGGGTCAGGGTGAATTCCCAGAGCTTGACGGTCTCGCGAGTTCCTTCAAAGGTGGTTTCGATCTCGTAGTCCTCTACCAGGCGGCTCTCCTTGACCAGGTCGTCGTTGGTGAAGTGGGACCCCATCCAGGACCCCATCATCATGGAGGCGGGAATCTTGATGGTGCGATCCACCTTGGGCAGGTAGTTCCAGATATCCCTGGAGGCCTTCAGTGTGCTGGTGCCGGCTTCCTTGGCGGGAGACAGGACCCGGACCAGGGAGTAGTCGTTACCCAGGGACCAGACCTCCATGGTCAGGCTCCGTTCCCAGTGACGGGTAATCACCCTCATGGTGGCCACGCCGCGGCTGGAGGCCCCTCTCAGTACGCGGTCCACCCTGTCGATGATCGCCCGAGGAGAGTGCCGATCGCCGGCCGTGAGCCCCGCGGGGGGCAGGGTCATTGTGAGCAGTGCCAGCCCCAGTGTATGGAGAACCCACCTGGCGCGCCCCTGGTTTTCAGTACGCTTCAACCCGTTGTCTCCCGATTCTCGGCCGGCTGCTCGCAACTTGGCTTGCAGCCCACCGGCCCCCGCTTTCGGCACTACTGTAACCCTTGATTGGAGAGAGGCGCAACGCTTCCCGACCGCCGCCGGAGGAGCGGTACGATTCCCGAACCCGGAAAACAGCGGCTAATTTGAGACCATTGAGAGTAATCCACAAAGGCCAAAAAAAGGAATCCACCAAGGGCCACCAAGCGTGACGGCTCTGCCGCATCGGCAGGGCCGCGGCCCGCCAAGTCGGCGCGTGCCCCCTCGAGGAGCAAGAGCGATTGGAAGAGGCGCTCCCCGAGTGGGCTTCCTCACAGCGGCATGCGTCTGAGGCGCAGGGCGTTGGCGATGACCGACAGGGAGCTGAAGGTCATGGCGGCGGCGGCGATCATGGGGCTCAGCAAGAGGCCGAAGAGCGGATAGAGGAGGCCGGCGGCAATCGGAATGCCCAACAGGTTGTAGACAAAGGCCAGAAACAGGTTCTGCCGGATGTTGCGCATGGTCCGACGACTCAGGCGGAAGGCCCTGACCAAACCTCCCAGATCCCCTCCCACCAGGGTGATCCCGGCGCTCTCGATGGCCACGTCGGTGCCGCCCCCCATGGCGATGCCCACCTGTGACTGGGCCAGCGCCGGGGCGTCGTTGATGCCGTCGCCGGCCATGGCCACACGTTTGCCTTCGTCTTGCAGCCGTTTGACGATCATTGCCTTTTCCCGGGGATCCACCTCGGCCACGATCTGCTCGATCGCCAACTCCCGGGCCACGCTTTCGGCCGATTTGCGGTGGTCCCCGGTAACCATCAGGACGCGCGGTACCGTATGCTGCAGCCGGAATACGGCCTCCTTGGCGGAGTTCTTGACGGGGTCTTCCACCCCCAGCCATCCGGCCAATCTCCCGTCGGCAGCCACCAGCACCACCGCCTGGCCCGACTCCCTCAGGTTGTCCCTCCGGTGATGCGGCGCCCCCGTTTCGATCCCCAGTTCCTCCAGCATCCTGGCATTGCCCACTACCAGGGACCGCTCTCGGACCTGCCCCCGAATCCCTCTCCCGGGAACGGCCTGGAACTCCTGTACGGGGTCCGGATCGAGGCCGCGGCTCCGGGCCGCTTCCAGGATAGCTCCTGCCAGTGGGTGTTCGCTGGCCTGCTCCAGGCCGGCCACCGCCGACAACAACTCCTCTTCGCTCCAGCCGGGCAGGGCCACCAGCGTCCGCAGCCGGGGTTTGCCCTCGGTGAGAGTTCCCGTTTTGTCCAGCACCAGGGTGTCCACGCCGTCCAGAGCTTCCAGGGCCGCGGCATTCTTGACCAGCACGCCGCAGCCGGCACCTCGTCCGGTCGCCACCATGATGGACATGGGTGTGGCCAGACCGAGGGCGCAGGGGCAGGCGATTATCAATACGGCCACGGCATTGACCAGGCCGTAGGCCATCGCGGGCTGAGGCCCCAGCAGGCTCCAGACCACAAAGGTCAGCAGCGCGACCAGGAGGACCGCCGGGACAAAGCGGGCGGAAACCGCGTCGGCGAAACGCTGGATGGGCGCGCGTGTCCTCTGGGCTTCGGCCACCATCTGAACGATCCGGGCCAACAGGGTGTCCTGTCCCACCCGGGTGGCGCGCATGACGAAACTGCCGGTCTGATTCATGGTGCCGCCGGTCACCGGGTTGGCGGGAAGCTTC
>JAPVWS010000323.1 GCA_027493295.1 Candidatus Versatilivorator vitaminiformans
GGCGCGTAGCGGCTGCCGACGACCATGTCGCAATCGGCGTCGAGGGCGGCGAGCAAATCGATGATGCGCTCGGGTGGATGGGACAGATCGGCATCCATCACCACCAGCCGGTCGAATCGGCACAGCCGGATTCCCTCGACAACGGAGAGGGACAGGTCCCTGGGCAGTTGGCGGCGTGTCACCATGCGCACCGGCAGGCGATCCGCCAGTTCCGCGACCACGGCCTCGCTGCCGTCTTCCGAGTTGTCGTCGACCAGCAGCAGCTCCCAGGAGACTCCGCTATCGGAGAGGGCGGCATGAATGCGCTCAACCAGGCGCGGAATGTTGGCCGCCTCGCGAAACGTCGGCACGATGATGGAAACTGCCTGGCGGGGGCCAGGACTCTCGAGGTTGTTCGGCTCGTTCGGCCTGTCGTTCATCCCGGTTCCCGGAGGCTGGCAAGATACTCTCATCCAGAGAGTTAATCATATTCTACAAGGAGACCGATCTCCGCACAGTTTACCACCACCCGGGAGCGCGGACGTCCCGCCCGCGACCTTTGGCGGGTCCTTTTTTGCATTCCTTGACCCCTTAGTGGCCCTTCGTCGTCATTCGTGTAACTTGGTGGATTACTCTTTTTGTTTTGCCGTGAACTTAGCCGACGCCCTGCAGCTCCTCAACGATCTCGCGCGCCGCCTGCCTTGCTTTTTGGGGTTGGTCGGGAGGGAAGGAGATGGCAGCCACCACCGGATGCCCGCCGCCGCCGTAGCGCTCGCAGATGCGGGCCAGGTTGTGGCGGCGCGGGTTGTGGCTCCAGGGGTTGGAGCCTACCGAGATCTTGGTGCGCTGGGGAGATTGCATCAGGCTGACGTGGTAATCGCATTCGGGGTGGAGATGGTAGGGGATGAACTTGTTGTAGCCCTCCAGGCCGAAGGGGATCAGGTCGAAGAAGGTCACCCCGCGGCTGCATTCCGAGACCTCCCGGATGATGCGGATGTTCTCGGAATGGCTCTGGTGCAGGGGCCGGTAGCGGTCCATCACCTCGGCCTGGGTGGCCACCTGGTTGAGGGGATGGCTCGAGAGCTGGCGGATGATTCGGTGGGAAAAGTCGGTGTCGCGGTTAGCCTCGATGACGGCGGCCAGCTTCTGGGCCGGTTCGCCTACCTCGACCGCCGCCCGGGCGCTGGCGTAGAGGGCGCCGTCCACGATGTCGGCCCAGTGGATGAGGTCTTCCAGCATCTCCGGGTCGAAGCCGAAGCGGCTGTGGCCGATGGTGGCGATCATCTTGGTGCAGGACTTGTAGCTGGTATCGTGGAACATGCGGTTGCTGTTCCGGCTGCGGAAGTGGGCCTCGTCCTCGGGAGTCAGAAAAGCGCTGTAGTGGTGGTCGAACCACCAGGTCAGCCGCGCGTGGCTGGCGTACTTGAAGTCGACGATGGCGTTCTCGTCCCCTCCGAAGAGGTGGTCGGGAAAGGTCTGGCGGGGCTGGTGGGCCATGCCGAACAGCCGGAAGTCGGCCCCGGGTTCGATCCTGGAGAGGTAGAAGCGCATGAAGACGGCGGCCGAGCAGGCGCCGTCGAAGCAGTTGTCGTGATAGAGGATGTGGCAGTTCATGCCGCTTGAGTCCGCCGGCCTTAGGCCTGCCGGCCAGGATGCACTCCAGTAAGAAACTCAGGCTAGTAGTACCAGAGTCATCCCCTCCAAACAAGCACTTTCCCGGGGTGCGGCTGCCTGCCCGGGGCGGCTGGCGACGCCGGTCGGATTAGGGGAATCCCCGTCCCTGAGGGAGCTCCGACTTGTGGTACCATGGCCGGCAGGGCGCGGCGGGCCTGCCCCCGGGTTCGCCCGCAGCCTTCCCAACCGGCCAAAGGAGATGGGTCCATGGAGTGGTTGAACCTGCTGATGCGCTGGCTGCACTTGTCCTCGGTGGCCGTCCTGATCGGATCGACCGCCTTTCTGGTGCTGGTGCTGCGGCCCGCCCTGGCCGACCGGAGCCAGGAGAGCCGCCGCGACTTCTTTCTGAGCCTCAAGATTCGCCTCAAGATGCTGGTCCACGGCGGTATCGCCGGGACCCTGATATCCGGTCTCTACAACATCCACCTGGGTTGGAGAGCCAACCTGGCGCCCAACCTGGAGGTCTTCCTGGCCAAGCTGGTGCTGGCGCTGGCGGTGCTGGCGCTCGTCATCGCGGCTCTTGCCGGGCGTTCACCCGGTTCCGACCCGCTCTCTCCGCGAAGCCACCTGCTGACCTGGGGTCTTATTGTGGCATTGGTGGTGGTGGTCGTCTCGGTCTATCTCGGTTCCCTGCATTCCTGATCGGTCCGGCGCGGTTCGTCCCCTTGCGGCCGGAGACCCGCGAGTTCCGGCGGCAGGGACGGCTTGGGGGAGTGGCATGATCGGCTTCGATCTCTCCGAGGTCCATCTGAGCGTGCAGGAGCTGGTGCGGCAGTTCGTGTCCCGGGAGGTGCTTCCGGAGATCGGCCGCAACGACTCCGAAGGCCAATTCGACCGATCCCTGCTGCCCAAGATGGCCAGGCTGGGCCTGCTGGGCCTCTGCATCCCCTCCCGCCACGGCGGTTTCGATTTCGACTACATCAGCCTGGGGCTGGCCTGCGAGGAGCTGGAATACGGGGACACCTCCCTGCGGGTCATTCTCTCGGTGCACCTGGCGCTGCACGGCCTGACGCTGTTGAGTTGGGGTAGCGAGGAGCAGAAGGAGCGCTGGCTCAAGCCCCAGGCCCGGGGAGAAAAGCTCGCTACCTTCGGCCTGACCGAACCCGACGCCGGCAGCGACGTGGTGGGAATCCGCACCACGGCCCGGCGCGACGGCGCCCACTACATCCTCAACGGTGAAAAGACCTGGATCTCGCTGGCCGACGTGGCCGACCACTTCCTGGTGTTTGCCTGGACCGATCCGGACAGGCGGGAGCAACGGGACCACCGCGGTTTGAGCGCCTTCCTGGTGGAACGCTCCATGAAGGGGTTTTCCAGCGGGACCCACCACCGAAAGTGGGGCATTCGGGCCGGGAATACCGGCTATTTCAGCCTGCAGGATGTTCGGGTTCCCGCCGCCAACCGGCTGGGAAAGGAGGGCGAGGGGTTCAAGATCGCCATGTTCGCCCTGGAGCAGGGGCGCTACACGGTGGCGGCCGGGGCCACCGGGCTGATCCGGGCCTGCCTGGACGCCAGCAGGAAGTACGCCCTGGGGAGGAGCACCTTCGAGGTGCCCATCGCCCGCCACCAACTGGTCAAGCAGATGATCGCCGGCATGGTGCGGGACTACGAGACCTCCCGGCTGCTGTGGCTGCGCTGCGGCTGGCTCAAGAACCAGGGGCGGCGCAACAACCGCGAGACCTCCCTGGCCAAGTGGCACGCCACCGTGGCCTCGGAGCGGGCCGCCTCCGACGCGGTCCAGATCCACGGCGCCAACGGCTTCTCGGACGAGTATCCGGTGGGCCGCTACTACCGGAACTGCAAGGGGGCGGTGATCTACGAAGGGACCAGGGAAATTCATACGTTGATGCAGGCGGATTACGCGTTGGGGTTTCGGAGTGATAGGCCTCGGCGGTGTGATTTGCCGCCGGTGCCGGAGTCGTGAGGGGGGGTGAAGACGCCGGGGGATCCGAGCGGCTGTAAAAAGAGTGATCCACGAAGGGGCACGAAGGT